>CAYJVF010000017.1:0-9140 GCA_964373565.1 uncultured Candidatus Saccharibacteria bacterium | reverse complement strand
TCTCACAGCTGTGAGTTTTGTGATATCATTTAAATATTTACAATGAATTTTATTGGTCACCTTAAAAAACTGGATTGGATATTGATTGCCAGCGTCGTGTTAGTTTGCGCTTTTGGATTAGCCGGAATTTATAGTTCATCGCTATCAAAGGGAAATTTTTCAAATTTTGAAAAACAACTGGTCTTTTTTGTTGTAGGATTTTCTGTGATGATTGCAGTAAGTTTTTTTGATTATCGGATTTTGCGGAATAATTCGTATTTCATTTTGATAATGTATTTTTTATGCCTCCTGTTGCTCGTGGGCCTTTATTTTTTTGCTCCGACAATTAGGGGCACAAGGGGCTGGTACAAGATTGGTTTTTTGACTTTAGACCCCAATGAGCCCATAAAAATAATTTTAATAATTCTTTTAGCCAAATATTTTTCTTTGAGACACGTGGAAATGTATAAATTCAGGCACATTGTTTTTTCCGGTCTCTACGTTTTTCTGCCGACCGCCTTGATTTTTTTAAAGCCTGACTTAGGCGGGGTAATGGTTTTAGTTTTAATGTGGCTTGGAATTTTAGCGGTTTCTGGGATAAAAATGAAGCATTTTTTAATATTACTGCTTTGTTTTACGGTAATAGTGACGGTTTCATGGAACTTTTTTTTGAAAGATTACCAAAGAGACAGAATCATTAGCTTTATTTTTCCCTATGATGTATTGGGAGGTTCTTGGAGCCAAACCCAAACAAAAATTTCCATAGGGTCCGGGCAGATTTTCGGGCAAGGACTGGCCCAAGGCTCACAGGTGCAATACGGGTTCTTACCCGAACCCCATACCGACTTTATCTTTTCCGTTATTGCCCAAGAGTGGGGGCTAGTCGGCAGTTTAATTTTCTTTGTTTCGTTTTTTGTTTTAATGTGGCGGATTTTAAAAATAGCGGTTGAATCTCAATCAAATTTCCCGCGGCTTTTTGCCGTTGGGTTTGCAATAGTTTTAATAACCCAATTTACTATTAATGTGGGAATGAATCTTTCTTTGTTTCCGGTCATCGGAATTTATCTGCCTTTTGTAAGTTATGGGGGCTCGGGTTTAATAGGTAACTTTGTTGCCTTGGGTATTCTGCAAAGCATAAAAGCCAGAAAATCAGCGAACTATTAGTTATCCACTTGACAGGAAGTCTTTAAAACTATTGACAAATTTTGGTAAAAGAATATAATCAAAATTACATTGGTGATTTGAATATATTTAAAAGTTTTTAAAAAATTTCTAAATGCATTTAAGTTATTGCCTAGCCTCCTAATTTTTAAAAAAGAAAAACCTTCAATGGTTAATTTTTGATGCAAAGTTTTTTTCTATAAAAATGCGGGACAAAATACCCTAGACACTATCGGGGTATTTTGTGTTTTATATTGCTCCAAACAGAAAATAGTAAAATAGAAAATGGAAAATGGAATCGCGTCGGCGTCGTTATAGATTCTAATTTCTAGATTCTAAATTCTCGCTTATGGCTGAAGCTATACAAAAAGTAAAGAGTTTTTCAAAGTCCAAGCTTTCTTTTTCTACCCCGCATCTTTTGAAGATGCAAAGAGAAACATGGGAAGATTTCACCGAAGTAAGGTTAAAAGAGCTTTTTTCAGAAATTTCTCCGATTTTAGATTATACCGGCAAAGAATTTGAGCTTTGGTTTTCTGACTATAAATTTGGCAAACCTAATTATAAAAACGGCTTGGAAGCCAAAAGAAACAATGACTCTTTGGAAATTTCTCTAAGGGCCAAAGTCAAGCTTGTTAATTTAAAAACCAAAGAAGTCAAAGAGCAAGAAGTTTTTTTGGCAGATTTCCCCCTAATGACTGAAAGAGGGACATTTGTCGTAAATGGAGTTGAAAGGGTGGTTGTGGCCCAACTAATAAGGTCGCCGGGCGCCTTTTTTACCGTCAGGTCTTTAAAGGGGAAAAATCATTTTGGAGCAAAAATAATTCCCAATAGGGGAGCTTGGCTTGAGTTTGAAACCGAAGAATCAGGTTTTATAGGGGTTAAAATAAACAGAAAAAGAAAGGTGCCAGCTACCACCTTGCTGTTGGCCTTGGGTTTAGAAACCATTGAAAAACTGGAAAAAGCTTTCAAAGATACCGACAATGGTGAAATAAAATACATAAAAGAAACTTTAAAAAGGGATTCTTGCAAAGACCAAAAAGAAGCTTTAGTGGAAATTTATAGAAGATTAAGGCCGGGCGATTTAGTGACCCCCGACACCGCTCAAGATTTAATTTTCAATATGTTTTTTAATTTTGACAGATACGACTTGTCAAAGGTGGGCAGATGGAAAACTTGGCAGAGATTGCCCGCTTTGGCCAAGGGCAGGAAAAACTTAACCAAAGAAATAACTAAAGAAGAAAGAATTTTAACAATTGAAGATTTGGTTGAAGTTGTAAAGGAAGTTATATTGCTAAATAATACTCCAGGAGCCAAAGCCGACCAAGTTGACCATTTGGGCAATAGAAGAGTAAGAACTTTATCGGAACTTTTACAAAACAGGCTAAGAGTGGGCTTAATGAGAATGGAAAGGATTATAAAAGACAAAATGTCCACCTTAGACCCTGAAACCATTACCCCAATTCAACTTATTAATCCAAGGCCGCTGATGGCGGTAGTAAAAGAATTTTTCACCTCTTCGCAGTTTTCCCAGTTTATGGATAATGAAAATCCTTTGGCTGAATTAGAGCATAAGAGACGTCTGACAACTACAGGACCGGGAGGGTTAACCCGAGAAAGAGCCGGCTTTGAAGTGAGAGATGTTCAGCCTTCTCATTATGGAAGAATTTGTCCGATTGAAACTCCCGAAGGTCCTAATGTGGGACTGGTTGGCCACTTGGCTTCTTTTGCAAGAGTTAATCCTTACGGTTTTATTGAGGCTCCCTATTTTAAAGTTAAAAACGGGAAAATTACAGATGAGGTGCATTACCTTTCCGCCCAAGAAGAAGAAAGATATGTAATAATTCCCGCCTCTGCTCCAATTGATGAGAGGGGTAAAATTTTACCTGAAATTCCCCCGGATAGAGTTGAAGCTCGGGTGAAGGGCGAACCGGCTGAAACAGAAATATCAAAGGTGGATTTTGCCGACGTTTCTTCAAAACAATTTATTTCGGCCGCCGCGGCCTTAATTCCATTTTTACAAAATGATGATGCTTCAAGGGCTTTGATGGGTTCTAATATGCAAAGGCAGGCGGTGCCATTGGTAAGGCCGGAAGCTCCCTTGGTTGGCACGGGAGTGGAAAGGAATGTTGCCAGAGATTCCGGGCAAGTTATTTTGGCCGAGTATCCTGGCGTTGTCAAAGAAGTCGATGCTTCGCTTATTAAAGTTTTGTACGACATTTCGGGAAAACACATTGAGCAAGAATATGAATTACAGACTTTCGTAAAAACAAACCAGTATTCCTGTTTTCACCAAAGGCCAATAGTCAAAAAGGGAGAAAAATTTAAAAAAGGAGATGTTTTAGCCGATGGAGCGGCCATAGATCAAGGCAGGCTGGCTTTGGGCAGGAATATTTTAGTGTGTTTTCTGCCGTTAAGAGGGGGAGGGTTTGAAGACTCAATTACCATTTCAGAAAAATTAGTTAAGGAATTTGAATTTACTTCTATACATATTGAAGACTTTAGTTGCGATGTCAGAGAAACCAAGTTAGGACCGGAAGTTACCACTTCAGACATACCAAATGTTGGCGAGGAAAAATTAAAAGATTTAGATGAAGAGGGGGTTATCAGAATAGGCGCCACTGTGGGGCCAAACGATATACTGGTTGGTAAAATTTCACCAAAAGGAGAAGCAGAATTAACGCCGGAGGAAAGGCTTTTGAGGGCGATTTTCGGAGAAAAAGCCAAAGATGTTAAAGATACTTCCCTAAGAATGGAGCACGGTAAAAAAGGCAAGGTAACTAATGTCAAAATTTTCTCAAGAGATTTGGGCCATAAGTTAGAGCCCGGGGTTATTAAAAAAATACAAGTTGAGGTTTCAGAAATAAGGCATATAAAAGTTGGAGACAAACTGGTGGGCCGCCATGGAAACAAGGGGGTGGTTTCAAAAATTTTATCAGAAGCCGAAATGCCCTTTTTGGCCGATGGTACGCCGATTGACTTAGTTTTATCCCCCCTGTCTGTACCGTCCAGAATGAACCTTGGCCAGATTTTAGAAACCCACCTTGGATGGGCCGCTAAAAAGTTGAATTACTTAGCCATTTCACCTTCTTTGCTTGGAGCAGATAAAAATGACATTAAAAAAGAATTAAAAGAAGCGGGTCTCCCGGAATCGGGACAGGTTACTCTTTATGATGGAAAATCAGGACTTCCATTCCCAAAACCCATAACCGTTGGTTATATGTATATAATGAAGCTCATCCACATGGTTGATGACAAGGTTCACGCCAGATCAATTGGACCCTATTCTTTAATCACCCAACAGCCATTAGGAGGAAAAGCCCAGTTTGGAGGTCAGAGATTTGGAGAAATGGAAGTGTGGGCTTTGCAAGGGTATGGAGCGGCTTACACCTTGCAGGAAATGCTGACGATTAAGTCAGACGACGTAGTGGGAAGAGCCACAACTTATGAAGCCATATTAAAAGGCGAACCAATTCGAAATCCGAATATACCGGCATCATTTAATTTGCTGGTGGCGGAATTAAAGTCCTTGGGAATGGCAGTGGAGGTGAAAGAAAAAATAAAGGAAGTAAAAACGGATAAAAAATAGGGTATAGCGTCTATGGTATAGGATATAGTGAAATCAAAAAATCCGCCTATGTGGCAGATTCTTTGATACGGAGGTTGGTGGGATTGAACCACATTCTAAATTAATAGAACCGATTGTTTATCAGACATCGACCAGATCCATCTGGTATCAACCTCCGATGCCTCCGCAACTGAATTATAGCACAAAAAAATAACACCTCCGATTAAGAAAGATGTTATTTCCGGTCCCATTTTTAGAACGCGACAATGTCTGATAAACTATTTTCATTATAGCAAATCAAAAAGGGTTGTCAATAGCCTGTATTAAAATAAAATATTAAAAATCAAAAATCAAAATTACATGTCAAAGATAAAAAATGAATTATAAAGGCGTAATCATTGAAGAAAGTTTAAGCGATAAAGATATCCTCAAAAATATAATTACTGTAAGTACTAAAGTGGAAGTAGTAACGGAAAAACATCAAACTCCGTGGCTTAAACAATGGACATTGCATACTGTTGAAATTCCAGAAGAAAAGGCATATGCCGTGGCTGAAAAACTAGCAAAAGATTTAGAAACAGAGCACACAAGCTGGTATGCAGATTTTAAGAATGATAAATATCACTATATTATTTATAGTGGTGGCAAGGTTTTTAAAGTGGATTTAAAAAATCCTATACTCTATAAAGAAGCAAAGGCACATGGTATCTCTTTGGGAATTCCAGAATACCAAGTTGATTTTGCTCCAGAGAATAAAATTTGGGAAAGGTAATTTTAATTTTTAATTTGTATTTTTAATATTTAATATTTAATTTTTTATATTTCTATGCGAGTAATAGACCTAGAATCAATCAGAATAAAATTAGCCTCGCCCGAGGAAGTTTTGAGTTGGTCAAAAGGTGAAATAACTAGGCCAGAGACCATAAACTACCGAACTCAAAAACCGGAAAAAGACGGCTTATTTGACGAACGGATTTTCGGGCCGGAAAAAGATTACGAATGCGCTTGCGGCAAGTATAAAAGGATAAGGTATAAGGGCATTGTTTGCGACAGATGCGGGGTAGAGGTGACCAAATCTCAAGTGAGAAGGGAAAGAATGGGCCACATAAAATTAGCGGCCCCGGTTTCGCATATCTGGTTTTTGAGAGGAGTGCCGTCAAGAATGGGTTTGGTTTTAAATAAGTCCAGCCAGCAATTGGAAAAGGTGATTTATTTTTCTTCTTACATAATAACTAAAGTTAACGAAGAGGCAAGAAGCCGCATTTTAGACGCCATTGAACGGGAATTTAAAACAAAATATAAAAAAGAAAAAACCGAGGCTAAAAAACAAGAACTGAAAATTGCCAAAGAAAAGGTCAAAGAAGAGGTTTTGGAAATTAAAAAATTAAGAATTTTATCAGAAGTTATTTATCACGACCTTTCTTTAAAATACGGAGAAATTTTTGAAGCCGGAACGGGGGCTGAAGTCATAAGGGATTTATTCTCCCAAGTTGACTTGAAAATAACCGTTGATGAATTGGCAAAAGAGAGCAGTCAAGCAACTCCGATTTTGAGAAAAAAAGTTTTAAGAAGATTAAAGCTTTTTCAAGGAATGCTGAGGGCTAAAATAAGGCCCGAATGGATGTTTATTGATGTTTTACCGGTTCTGCCGCCGGACTTAAGGCCTATGGTCCAATTAGATGGCGGTCGTTATGCCTCTTCTGACTTGAATGATTTATACAGGAGGGTAATTAATAGAAATAACAGGCTGAAGTATTTGCAGGAAATTTCTGCTCCGCCTGTAATTGTCAGAAACGAAAAAAGAATGCTTCAGGAAGCGGTGGACGCTTTGATTGACAATGAAATGAGAAAGGGAGTGACAACTACCGCCACTACCGGCGGCAAAAGATTATTAAAGTCTTTGGCGGCCATATTGGCTGGAAAGCAGGGCAGATTCAGGCAAAATCTTTTGGGAAAACGAGTTGATTACTCCGGCAGGTCTGTTATAGCCGTTGGTCCGGAATTACGTTTTTCACAATGCGGACTGCCTAAAACTTTGGCTTTGGAAATCTTCAAGCCATTTGTAATTAAAAGAATTTTAGACAAGGAATTGGCCTATAATATAAGGGGCGCTTCAAGGCTAATAGAAGAAAAGTTGCCGGAAGTATGGGCGATTTTAGAAGAAATAGTAAAAGATAAAGTGGTTTTGCTAAATAGAGCTCCGACTTTGCATAGATTGGGAATACAGGCCTTCCATCCCGTTTTGACCGAAGGGGAAACAATAAAGCTTCATCCCCTAGCTTGTGAAGCTTTCAATGCAGACTTTGATGGCGACCAAATGGCTGTTTATTTGCCTTTGTCGGCCGAGGCCCAGAAAGAAGCCAGAGAAATAATGCTTTCCAGTCTCAACCTATTAAGGCCGGCCACGGGCTTGCCTGTCATAGGTCCTTTCCGCGATATCGCTCTTGGGTGCTATCTGCTTACAAAGTTAAAAGAATCCAAAGAAGCTAAATATTATTCAAGCCAATCAGAGGCAATGACTGCCCACGAATATGGTTTTTTGGACTTGAATGACAAAATAAAAATTCCTAATTTCAAAGAAGTTCCGCGCGATAAAAAGTCAAGAAAACAGGTGAAACAAGAATTTCTTGAAACCTGTTTGGGCAGGCTGATTTTAAATTCCAACTTGCCCAAAGATTATCCTTTTGTAAATAAACAGATAGATAATAAAGGCTTAAAGGCTTTGGTGCGAGACATTATTGAAAAGTATCCGGGACAAACATCAATTGATGTTTTAGATAAAATAAAAACCATGGGATTTGAATACTGCACCTTGTCTGGAATCAGTTGGGGAATGGATGACCTTATTGTGCCAAAAGAAAAAAAGCAGATGATTATAGACGCCGAAAAAGAAATTGACAAAATTGAGTCTCATTATGAAAAAGGACTTTTGTCCCAAGAAGAAAAAACTTCCCAGAAAATATTGCTTTGGCAGGAAGTGAAATCAAAACTTGAAAAATTGTTAAAATCCACTTTACCCGAAGACGGTCCCGTGCTTTCTATTATAAATGCCGGCGCCAGAGCCACTTGGAGCCAGCCCGTGCAAATGGCCGGCATGAAAGGATTGGTGAACAATCCCGCCGGAGATATTATTGAATTGCCCGTTAAATCTTCTTTTGCCGAAGGATTCAATGTGTTGGAGTATTTTATTTCAACTCATGGCGCCAGAAAAGGAACGGCTGACACGGCCCTAAGAACCTCTTCTGCCGGGTATTTAACCCGCAGACTTATTGATGTTGCCCACGATGTTATAACTTTTCAAGAAGATTGCGGAGACAAGAAAGGAATAGTTGTTTTAAAAAAAGAAGCCGATGACATAGAACAGCATTTCTCTTTTAAAATTGTCGGTAGGGTGTGTTTAGAAGATATTGTTTCCCCGGTTAATAAAGAAAAAATAGTCAAAAAAGGCGATGTTATTTTATGGGAACACACAAAGCAAATTGTCGCGGAAGAAATTGAGAAAGTTGTTGTGCGATCGCCTTTAACTTGCAAATCTCCAAGGGGGGTATGTCAAAATTGCTATGGTTGGGATTTATCAAGAAACCAAATGGTAAAGCTTGGAGAAGCGGTTGGAGTTGTTGCCGCTCAATCTATCGGCGAACCGGGCACCCAGCTTACATTAAGAACCCATCATTTGGGCGGAGTAGCGGGAGCTTCAGACATTACCCAAGGCTTACCAAGAATTGAAGAAATTTTTGAAGCCAGAAATCCAAAGGGAGAAGCGGTAATGTCTTTGACGTCAGGCAAAGTTTTAAAAATTGATGAAGAGAGTAGGGTGATTACCATTCAGCCCGATAAGGAAAGTGAAGGTAAGAAAAGAAAAGGCGCAAATAATGCTCAAGGCAAGAAACCATTGCCAATTGAATATAAAATTCCAGGCAAGATTGCCATTCTGGTTGAAGTCGGCCAAGAAGTCAAAGAAAACCAGCCATTGTGCGCGGGAAATTTGGATTTGAAAAAACTTTACAAGTCGGGCGGCTTAGAACAAGCGCAAAAATATATTTTACGGGAAGTGCAAGGGATTTATGCCTCCCAAGGCGTGGATATTCACGACAAGCATATTGAAGTAATAATCCAAAAAATGTTTTCCAGAATAAGAATAAAAGAGGAGGGCGACTCAAATTGGGTAAGGGGAGAAATTATTGAATGGTCTATTTTTCAGGAAGAAGTGGAACGGCTGAAAGAACTAAAAAAAGAAGCGCCGATTGGCGTCCAAATATTATTGGGTATTTCCGAAGTGGCGCTGGCATCAGAATCATTCTTGTCGGCCGCTTCATTTCAACAGACTTCAAGGGTATTAATTAAGGCCGCTCTTGAGGGCAAAGAAGACAAATTGAGGGGATTGAAGGAGAACGTTATTATTGGAAAACTGATTCCGGTGGGAACGGGATTTAGG
>CAYJVF010000016.1:1823-10197 GCA_964373565.1 uncultured Candidatus Saccharibacteria bacterium | reverse complement strand
ATTAATTTCTTTCAGCTTCTTTTGTAATTTTAAATATTTCATTATAACCAAAACCCATGAGAACACAAACATCATCATTAAGATGACTGTGGTAATGAAGCGCCCGGTTCCATATATGGTATCTAATTTGACTCCTAAAATAGCGCCCGCCACGGCCGGAATGGCAAAAATAAATGATATTTGCAAACACAGCCAAAATATTTTGGTAATATGCTGGTCTCGTTGTTTTTTTATATTTTCCATTTTCACGGTATTCATGCTACCAGAAAATTGCCTTAAAGTAAAGGGGTTAAAAAAGCCGCCTCGTCAAAATTGGGGCGGCAAAGGTTTACAACTCCGCTAACACTTTATTTGAATTGCTCAAAAAAAGTGCCAATGAAATTAATATCACGGAAACAATAAAAGTTAAAAAAAGGCTGTTGGTTACAGCAAATCCCCCGATATGAAACAATTCTTGCGCCTTTAAGGAAATTTCTTCCACATTCCCAACGAATACCGAATTCGGTTGCGAATTTTCGAATAACAAATTCGTAAATTCGTAAAATGATTCGTTATTCGCTGATTATTTTAATTTTTCTTTTATTAAATCCGCCAGCTGGGTTGGAGTTATATTGGCCTTTACTATGAATTTATCCGGTTTTGCTTTTGAATCCTTTAAAGCATCTTGCTCTTGCTGATTGCTTAAAATAAAAATTGTTATGTTTTTAGTCTCTTGGTGCTTTTTCATTTCTTTTAAGATTTCCAAACCGTTCATATCGGGCAGTATTAGGTCTAAAAGTAAAATGTCGGGCTTTTCTGTCTCTTTGGCTTGAATCTCTTTAATCATGTTCATGACATCTGCGCCAAGACTTAAAACCTGCACCAAAAAACCGGCTTTTTGAAGAATAGTCTGATAAATATCCATTATTGCCGGATCATCTTCAACCAAAACAATTTTTTTCTTATTTTCTGCCATATAGACTTCAAGTAGAGTATAAACTATTTCTTATTTATTTAAAAGGGTCATTGATTTCTGAACCCGGTTTATTAAAAGTTGCCTCTCTTTCTTTTATTTTCTGCAAAATGGAATTGAACTGCGATTCCTTGAATTTTAAGGGATTGGCATAAAAATCGCCCTCTCTTTTGCTCGCCAGAACAAAATATTTATAAAATAAAGATTCTCCCAGTAAAATTCCGGCCAAAATTAAAATAAGGGTTGTTAAAAAGGCTTTTTTGCCGAGTACCCATGCCAATTTTTTAAAAAAGTTTACAAGCAACTCGGCAATATTGGAAAAATTAAATTTATATTTTTTCATCTTTTTTAACGAATTCTAACTTTGGCTTCAAGTGAAATATCGGCATTAATTTCAAATTCTCCGCCACTTTCCAATTTTTTAGCCGAAATACTGTCAATTTTAACGAGATATGGCCCATTTTCTAATTTTTCCAGAAATTCTAATATATTTAAAAAATTTCCATTGGCCGAAATTTGCAAAAACTGGCCATCTTCGCCTTTACTATATTCTGACAGGCTAATTTTAGAATCAATGGAAGATTCGGCGGATTCTTTTTCTAAAAACTTAATCAAGCCAACTGGATTTTTAGGGTCAAGAAAAAATTTGCTTATTTTTTCCAAATCTTCTTTATAGAAATCGTATTTTTGCTTAAATTCCTGTAATTGTTCGCTTTGAACTGCCAAAAGTACCATAGAAGATTTATCGGATAAGATTTGCGAGGACATTTTTTTAATACCCTGTAAAAGCGGGACAACAAAAGCCGCAAGCAACAACGCTAAAATTAAAGAAAAAACGACTATCCAAAAAAAGATTTTTCTTTTTGTTTCTTCTGCTTTCATATTATTTCAAATGTAATTAAAAATTCCAAGTCTTTTGATTTTGTCCAATTATTCGGAGGAAAATTAATATTTTTTATCCTCTGGTTCTTTTCTATGTTTTCCTTGAAAATTAAAAGGCTTTCCCGTGTTTTTGCCTGACCCGCAAGACTTGCTTTAAAAAAACCTTTGTCAGACTTTTGAATTGATAAACTTAAAAAAGTCAGGGCTTGCGGCCTTTGTATGCTTATAATTTCTTTAACAAGACTGTTTAATTGAACTTCTTTTTTATAAAAATCATCCAACTTGGTAATTTGGGAATTGTTTTCTTTTATATAATTTTCAAAAAATAAGAATTCATCTGTTTTGTATTTTTTTTCCGTTTCAAGTAAATTAACTTTACTGTAATTATAGTAAATCAATATGTAGAAGTTTAGGGCAAATAAAACCAAAATAAAAGAAATCAGAGAAATTACTGCTATATTTCCCAATACCATAATCAGCTTCAAGCAATGCTTTTGAGCCAATTCTTTTTTTTCTTGTGGCGGGAGAAGATTAATCACTTTATTGTTTCTACTGCCGCTCTTTTGGCTAAACCCAAAACAGTTGCAAAAGACGGTAATTTATCTTTTTGAATTTTAAATTTCTTGCCCCAGCTAATGCCTATTAAGGGATTTGCCAGCTCAACTTTTATCCCAAGACTTTTTTTAAGAAACGAGTCAAGCCCCTTTAAATTGGCGCCGGGACCCGTCAATACGATTTTTTCTATTTTTCCGTCTTTTTTAAAATAGTTATGTCCCGTCCCATTATTATAAAAATCAATATACTTTGAAATTTGCAAAGAAAGGTCGCGCAAAGCAGGCGATATGAGTTTTGCCTCATTGCCTCCGGCTTTTTTGACCGGCAGAGCTTTTGCAATTTCGCCCGAAGAAATACTGATTGAAGAAGTAAAACTTACCTGGTTTGACGAACAGACTATAAAGTTACAAGTTAAACAGCCCAAATCAATGAAAACTTGGGATTTCTGATCGGTATTTTCCATATCTGTCAAGGCACGGGATACAGCCTGTGATTCAAGCTCTAGTACACATGGAATCAAACCAGCGTCTTTAAGGCATTTTACATATGAATCAACAACTGTTTTTGGAACCGCATTTATCAATAGGTGCAGGTTTTCTGACTCATTTTTTCTGACTCCGTTTATAATTTGAAAATCTATGTAGGTCTTGTTAACCGGAAGCGGTATATAATTTTCTAATTCAAAAGGCAGGGCAAAATCAAGTTCTTTTTTAGTCATTTTTGGCATTGAAATAATCTGGGAAAAAGATTTTTCTTCCGGTAAAGAAACAATGACATATTTGGTGCCAAGCTTCTTTTTTGCTTGGTTAAAGGCTAAAGAAATTATACCCGAAAGCGCCTTAGTGTCTTGAATAATTCCCTCTTTTATTATGCCCGGCTTTATTTCTGTTTCATTTAAGCACTTAAGGTAAAAACCCTTGCCGATTTTTTTCAGCTTAGCTATGTAAAGCGCGCGATCTTGAAGATTGATAGCGAAAACTTCTGGTTCTAAATTCAAAAACTTTAGCATATTATATAATTTTGTTGCTTAATTGTACCATAAAATATAAATGTATGGGCTTTTGCCCATAGGTCCCAATGGGACTACTTCTCTTGCCAACTGGTTATTTGCCAGCCTCCCGATGGGCCCGAAGAAAAGAAAAGACTGGCCAATCCCGTTTCGTATTGTATTACAGAATTATTTTGCATCGTTATTTTGTAGCCGGTTAATTCTTTAACTTGCGTATTATTGCTGACGGAAATACCGCCGTTTGATGCGTAAAAAATGGCTCCTGCGGCGTTGTTGTTTATTGAAATTGCGGGGTCTGCGCTGCTGGTTGATAAAACTAAAAGATTGCTTCCCGATTGGCCGGAGCCCTGCAATATTCCGTTATTGCTTATCGTAAAATTTTTATCTGTGATTATAATGCCCCCCAAAGAACCATAAGAGCCATCTAATTTTATCTTGCCATTGTTGCTTGCTGAAATATCCCCCACCACCCAAATTGTCCCGGTCATATTTAAGGTTGCGTTGTTGCTGATTGTGAGGCTTCCCGTTATCTTAACGGGCCCATAGCTTTTTGTTTGCCCGTTTAGGATTGTAATGTTTCCTGAAATAACTTCCACGGCGGCTTCATTTTTCCACTCTTGAATTTGAGATTGCGAAATGGGTAGGGGTTGAGTGGGAATTTCGCTTGACCGGGTTGAAATTGAGCCATTTACTTTGCAGGTGCGGGTTCCTCCCATAACATAAGTCAAATCGCCTTCTATCGTAGAATTTGCAAGACAGCTATACGAAAGAGCATCTTCTTTTACCCTGACATCTTTTATGTTATGGCCATTGCCTGCCACAATAACATTATTATCAATTGTGCCGTTTCCTGAAATATTGCCATTTGAAAAAACGTTTCCCTTGATTATACTGCCGTTATTCATTATCAACCCGCCCGCGCCCACTTGGGCGCCATAATTAAAAGAAACTCCTTGTGCATCTATTGAATATACGGTTTCAACTTTTCTAATGATTCCTGAAGTATTGCCATTTGAGGCTATTGCCCTGGAACCCGCCACTATGGCCGGTATTGTAACGGCGGCAGTGGCGTTATTAACCGAAAGATTGTAAGAAACGGGCGGAATTTGGGGATTATTTTTCAATCTTAATAAAGAATCTTCTATGCCAGATTCGGCCGCATAATAAGACTGGGTTGATTTGACTAAGTTTGTGGCAACTTTTTGCCTGTAAAAAACAAGTGTGCTCATGGATAGGGCAATCGTTACAAAAATAGCCAGCAGGAAAACTATCATTATTGAAACTATAAACCCACTCTGCGAATTTCTAATTTCCAATTTCTAATTTTTAATAATAAGGCGTCAAAGTTTTCAGTATGAAAATTTTGACATGATTTTATTAAAAGTTAATAATTTCTCAACGAAACCGTTGAAGTTAAATTTATTGAAGCGTCGTTTTCGGGGTTTGCCGTATTATTAACATAATCAACGGTTAAACTTATTTTAACGGATTCTGCGCCGCCGGTTAAGATTCTGCTAATATTGAAATTGCCCACTTTTACTGCTTCAGACATCAATGAAATTGGGCTTTGAGATTCTTTTTTTAAGCAAATATTGGCGCCGCAAATAAAAAAATCAATAAAAGTGCCGTCCTCGCCCGAAGGCAAGTATCTTTTAGTTTCCAAAGAAAGCTGATTTTGTAGGGTGGTGGGGCTATAGACCGCCTCTGCCCCTTTAATTTCATAATTTATCGCATCTAAAACTTTGCTGGCATTTTGGGCAACTTCCCTTTGGCCGGTTGTTTTAGAATTAAGCCTGTTAATCTGGAAAACAAAGCCGGCCAAAAAAAGCAGGATAAAAGAAATTATTGAAACCGAAACCACAAGCTCAATAATAGAAAATCCGTCGTTTTTTTTATTAGTAGATTTGTGTGCCATTGTTAATTAGTATCGCTACTTTTACTTCCAATTGGTAAAATAAGCTGAAACCTGCGAAGCGTTATTGTCCCAAGTTACAGTTACTGTGGCTTTTTTAGTGTTGGGATCGTCGCGACTGGCATTATAAATGCTTTCAATGTCTAAATTGGCAGGATTTCTGGAAACTTTTTCAAAAACAATTTTTTTTGTAAAAATACCGGAAGTTTGCGTCCCTTGATTTAAAACCCATTTTTTGGGATTAGAATTTTCATCTACAGCCATATAATAAGGATAGGCTTGGCCAGTTGCCAATGAGCCCAATCCATTGGTCTGCCATGTCGTTCCGTCTCTAAAACTTCTGACAGCCTCCATCTGCTCTTTTATAAAAGAATCTGCTCCGCTAGCTCTTTGGAGGCCGGTTGAAATGTTAACCGACTGGAATCCAATCCCAAGCATTAACACAAAAACAATGCTTATTAATCCTATGGCAATTAAGATTTCTAAAAATATAAATCCGGGATTTTTACGATTGCTTTGTTTTTTTATAGTCATTCCCATTTAAAGTTTGAAACATAAACTGACCCAAAAACAGTTGTAAGGCCATCGGCCGAATATTCTGCAATTGAGCCGGAAGAATCAGCCGACAGAGAAATCTTCAGACTTTTGTTGTTAAATCTTCTGTCTCTGTAAAATGAAAATTGAGTGTTGGGGTTGTTTAACCTATGAGTTTTGATTTTTACCTGCTGGTCTGACCCCGCAACATTAATTTTGCCCTCCCAGAAAATCTGGCCTTCAGACATGTTAGTTATTATGGGAATTGTTGCAGTTTGATTTCCATTAAACAATAAAATGATATTTTCTGAATTGACATTTATATTTCTACTATAGTCAAAATGGACATGCCTTGAATCTTTTATCCGACCGTCGTCAGTTGAGCTGGAAGAATTAAAACTTACAATACCTACGGCAGATATATAAACTGTTTTTTGCAAAGAAGGGTCTGATATTAAACGGAGAGAAACATTGCCCGAGGGCTCTGCAGAACCCGATATTCTTTTAAAAACTACTTCTGACGCGCCGCCAAGGCTGACATTAAACAGTTCTGTGTTTTTTGACAAATAATAAATTTGGTCAAAGGAAGATTCTCTGGCAGAAAAATTAGCGCCTTTGAATAAAATATACCGGTTAGGAGCCGAGCTTGTATCAAAATAAACTCCATATTGGCTTTCTTGTTCTGAAGTTATGGAAAGATTTTGGGCAAGTTTTAAAATATTTGCCAGCTCATTGGCATTATTGTTTAATTCAGACCTTTTTTGAATAATATAAAAAGATGCTAAAGTAATCGCCGCTATCGCCCCCAAAACCGCTATTACCACCACAACTTCCATTAGAGTAAAACCTTTTTCTTTTGTATTGGTAAGATTCATTATTGAATAAATTGCAATGACGAATACATCGGCTGAATTATTGAAAGCGCAAAAAATCCAACGCCCAAACCAAGAAAGATTATCAGAATCGGTTCTATTATGACGGTCAGTTTTTCTATGGCGATAACGGCCTCTTGCTCGTAAAAATCGGCCAATTTTTTTAATATTTCCGAGGTTTTGCCGGTTTCTTCGCCGACTTGAATCATTTCAATCACGCCAAAGGGGAACAAATCGTGGTAGGGTTTTATTGCGTCGGAAAGCCTGTCCCCTTTTTTAACCTTTTCCTGGGCTTCCATAACCGCTTTTTTATAATAATAATTTGAAATCGTGGCTGAAGAAATTTCCAGAGACTGGGTTAAGGTCACTCCGGCATTGATAAGAGAACTTAAAGACCTGACCAAAAAAGCTGAATTATTTTTTTTGACAATCGGAGAAATTAACGGCAGCCGAAGAAAAAAGGCGTCGGCCGATTTTTTGCCAAATTTTGTTTTTAAAAAAAGCCACCCGAAAATAAAGATTAAGGCGGGAATAACGAAAAGCAGGTACCAATTGGATGATAAATAATTTCCGACCCAAAGGATTATTTTCGTGTATATGGGTATGGGGGCATTCAACGCGGTAAAAAATATGTTAAGGCTTGGTAAAACTATGGTAACCACAACTCCTCCCACTAAAACCATTACAACCAGAATAATTGACGGGTAAATCAGGGCGTTTTTTATTTTTGATTTTAACTCGTGCTCTTTGGTCATTTGCAAAGAAAGGATTTGAAAAGATTGGTCTAAGGTACCAGATGTTTCTCCGACCCTGACCATGTTGACGAAAAGACTTGAAAAAATCTTAGGGTAATTTAAAAGAGCGGCGGAAAGACTCTCTCCTTTTGATATTTTTTCTTTTATATCAAGCAAAGCATTTTTGAAAACTTTGTTTTTCGTCTGCAAAGACAGAATATCAAAACTTTTTATCAAGGAAAGTCCTGAAGCAAACATAACTTCCAAATTTCTTGCCATAATTATTTTTTCTGTAACGGGAACCCCAAAAAGGGAAAAGTTTAAATCTAAAAATGATTTTTTGTTCTTTTCATGAGCGTTCGCTTTAATTAAAACCAACCCCAAGCTCTTTAGCATTTGAGCTAAATCATGTTCATTTTTGGCATCAATATTCCCCGTCTTGGTATCGCCCGCTAAAGATTTGGCAGTGTAAAAATAATTAGGCATTTAACATTTATGATTTAACATTTATCATTTACGGTTTACAAGAGTAGATTTTTTGGTTACATAAAAGATTGCTGTCAGCTCATCGGTTTCTTTTAAAATAGTCTGCACAAATTCATTATCTAATAATTTGCTTTCTATTATCATTTCTATCTAAAACGCACTTTCATCCGATTCCTCAATAACAATACTTAGCTTGGATATGAATTCTGCGGTTGAACGCGAGCGCAAAACTGCCCTATAATTTGCGGCCACAGCTGTTCCAGACCTTACCAATTGATTGCCAATGGCCCTGCCAACTGTCGTGTTCGGAAGAGCATTAACAAGTTCTATAATTTTTAACGCATATTCTTTTGTTCGTTTTTTCAAATCATCACTATTCATTAGTCGTAAATGTTAAATGTTAAATGTTAAATGTTATATGTTAAATGTTAAATGTTA
>CAYJVF010000016.1:0-1723 GCA_964373565.1 uncultured Candidatus Saccharibacteria bacterium | reverse complement strand
ATGTTAAATGTTATATGTTAAATGTTATATGTTAAATGTTAAATGTTAAATGTTATATGTTAAATCACTCAACTATTACTCTCAAAACTTCTTCCAAGGAAGTAATTCCCTTAAAAGCTTTGACTAGTCCGTCTTCAATCATGGTTCTCATTCCTTCTTTTTTGGCTTGGGCGGTTATTTCTTGAGTTGAAGCTTTTTTTATAACCATATCTCTTATGGATTCTGTAATAGTCAAAACCTCAAAAATTCCTATTCTGCCCCTGTATCCAAAAACGGATTCTTTTGACGGCAGGGGCCGATAAAGAAAAAGACTTTTTAAAGAATCTTTGGGTTTAAGTACTTTTTCCTGCCTTAAAATTTCTTCAATCCGCGCTATGGCGCAATATTTTTCCAAGTTTTTCAAAACGGCGTCAGAAAGCTTGTATTTTTCTTTTTGGCTGTGGAATTTTCGCACCAACCTTTGGGCAATGATTAAATTTAAAGTTGAAGAAATTAAAAACGGCTCAACTTTCATGTCAATCAGCCTCGGTATGGCGCCGGCGGCCTCTGTTGTATGCAGAGTTGAAAGAACAAGATGTCCGGTCAAAGCCGCATTAATTGCCAAAGAAGCCGTCTCGTTGTCTCTGATTTCTCCTACCATTATAATATTTGGGTCTTGCCTAACCAAAGCCCGCAACCCCGAAGCGAATGTCAATCCTATTTGGGAATTTACCTGTGTTTGATTGATTCGTGGCATTCTGTATTCAATCGGGTCTTCAATGGTTGATATGTTAACCGAAGGGGTATTTAAAATTTCCATCATTGAATAAAGGGTGGTGGTTTTTCCAGAACCCGTCGGCCCCGTAATAAGCATCATCCCAACGGGCCGGGCTAAGTTACTTTTCACTTTCTCCAGGTCTTTCCCTAAAATTCCCAAATTTTCCAAACTCTGGCCCTTTATGTTTTCAGATAAAAGCCTCATCACCACTTTTTCACCGTTAAAAACAGGCAAAACCGAAACTCTGACAGAATATTTGTAATCATCAGTTTCTATTTTAAAACGGCCGTCTTGTGGAAGCCTATGTTCGTCTAATTTTAAGTTGGCTAAAACTTTTATTCTAGCCACAATGCCAACGGCAGAAGACAGGGGCAAAGACATTACGTCATTTAGTATACCGTCAATTCTAAAACGCACAATGACATCTTTTTCCAACGGCTCAATGTGCACATCGGAAGCCGACTGCAAAATTGCGTGCTTAAGCAGCGTATCTACCACCTTGATAATCGGCAATTCTTGGGCCGCCTTTGCCAAATCCTGTTTGCCGCCCTCATTGCTTTTCTCTTGAATATGGCTGATATCCCTTAAGTCTACCTGCATCATGTCTGAAAATTCCACATCAAGCGTTTTTTCATACTGACGCAGCGCATTTTTTATTCCGGCTGGAGTCGTAAGCCTTGGCAAAATTTTCAAAAAGGGGTCTGTTTTTTTAATAAACTCAATGGTGATTAAATCCTCCGGGTCAAGCATGGCAACTTCTAAAACGTTTTCTTTTTTTCTGAAAGCAATTATATTGTGAGACCTTGCAATCTGCTCTGGAATTATATTTAATATTTCCGGGTCTATTTTTTCTTTTTCTATATTGACAAAAGCAATCCCGGAAAGATAAGCTTCAAATTTAGTCAGTTTCTCCTGTTCTAAAAGTCCCTGCAAAACCAAAACTTCCCCGATTTTTCTTTGGGTTTT
>CAYJVF010000015.1:0-10568 GCA_964373565.1 uncultured Candidatus Saccharibacteria bacterium | reverse complement strand
TTCTAAAAACTCTTTTTCATCTAAAATTTTTACGCCGAGTTTTTTCGCCTTCTCGGCTTTGGAGCCGGGTTCTGAACCTACGACCACAAAACTGGTTTTTGCTGAAACTGATTCTGAAATGCTTCCACCCAATGCGCGGACTTTTTCTTTGGCTAGCTCACGCTCAATGCTTGCTAACGTCCCAGTAAAGACGAACGTTTTATTTTGTAATTTGTGATTTGTAATTTGTGATTTATCGATTTTTACCTTTTTCAATAATTTGTCTAAAAATCGAGTATTGTTTTTATCTTGGAACCACTCATACACCGATTTTGCCACAATGGGGCCAATATTGGCGATAGCATCGAATTGTTGTAATGTTGAATGTTGTAATGTTGTAATGTCGCCAAAGTGATTGGCCAAATCTACGGCTGTTTCAGCGCCGATATTTCTAATTCCCAAAGCATAAATAAACCGCGACAACGGAATCTCTTTTTTTTCTTGAATAGCGGCCACCACATTTTCGGCTGATTTTTCCCCGAATCTTTCCAATTGCGCCAAATCGCCTTCTTTAAGAGAAAAGATGTCAGCAGGATCTTGCGCCAATCCTTCATCTAATAACCTATCAATAATTTTGGGTCCCAAGCCGTCTATGTTAAACGCCGGTCGGCTGACAAAGTGATAAAATGCACGTCGAGATCTGGCAAAACATTTTACATTGGGGCAACGCCACAAAGCTTCCGATTCTGATTTTTCTAATTTAGTTTTACAGCTCGGGCAATTTTTAGGCATTATAAACTCTTTTTCTTTTCCGGTTCGAAGTTCGGGCAATACTTTTATAATATCTGGAATAACATCTCCCGCTCGCCCAACAATAACCGTGTCGCCGATTTTCACATCAAGGCGGCGAATTTCATCTTCGTTATGAAGCGTGGCGCGGGTAATAGTAATACCCGAAATTTGCACGGGTTTTAAAACTGCCACCGGGGTCATCGCTCCCGTCCTGCCAACCTGTATTTTTATGTCTTCAATAACTGTAGTCGCCTGGCTTTGAGCAAACTTAAACGCCACCGCTCCCCGAGGAGTTTTCCCAACCACCCCCAATTTTTCAAATAGCGCATTGTTATTCACTATCACCACTACCCCATCAATTTCATACGCCAACTTTTCTCGTATTTTTCCGACATGTTCATAAAAATTAAAAACTTCTTCTAAATTTTTACAATACTTATTGTGGGTATTAGTTTTAAACCCTAATTCTTTTAATTTTTCGTGCCTTTGCTCGTGAGTTTTAACGTTCAATCCGCTAACTATATCATAAGCAAAAGAGTCTAATTTACGCTCGGCTGTTATTTTGGAATCAAGCTGACGCACTGAACCAGCGGCAATATTCCGGGGATTTGCATACAACGGCAAACCCCTTTCGGCCTGAATTTTGTTAATTGCCTCAAATTCTTTTTTTGAAATAAACACTTCGCCTCGCACCACCAAATTACTGCTTACCAATTCGGCCGAATTGGTAAGTGAGAGTGGGATGGTTTCAACCGTTTTTAAGTTCTGGGTAATATCTTCTCCGATATTGCCATCACCCCTTGTAGAACCCCGCACAAATATTCCGTCGTTATATTCAAGTTCTATTGCTAGTCCGTCTATTTTAAATTCGCAGTAAAAATCTATGCTTTCTTTCTCCTTCACGGTTAATAATTTTGAAATCCTCTCCAGCCAGTCACGCATATCTTCTTTAAAAAAAGCATCATTTAAAGAAAGCATTCTTTCGGAATGCCTTACTTTTTTAAATTCTTTCAGGGGCCGACCTCCCACCCTTTGAGTAGGGGAATCTGGTGTTATAAATTCGGGATAATCTTTTTCTAAGTCAAAAAGCTCCCTTTTTAGAGAGTCCAAAGCGGCATCTGAAATTTCCTGACTGTCCTTAACATGATATAAATACCTGTGGTAATTTATAAGCTCTTTTAGTTTTTCTATTCTTCTTTGAGCTTCTTTTTTTTGCATAAATTTATGTAGGTCGTCAAATTTTATTCTATCGTCACCTCAATTGACCTTGCGGTGTCTTTAAAAAATCCCTTGGCTTTTACATTTAAAATCACTTTTTCTTGATTTATGGGGTCTGGGACAGAAACCGTAGTATCTACTATATAGTTTTTATCTCCCAGGGAGCTGCCAGAGTTAAACTTAATTCTGCAATTTTTGCAGTTTAACGGATCGCATCCGTTTATTGACTGCGAAGTACTGGTCGCATTGCAACTACTGCAACCAAAAGCATTGCATAAATTGCAAATACTGCAAAAACCCCTTATGCTTTGCTGGGGGATTTGTTTTCTATCTATGTATAAAACCTGTTCTGCCCCCGTTTCGGCTGCATAAAAAGAAGAAACGGCGTTGCCGATATTTCCTATTATTTTGACTTGGCTTGTCAGAATGGATGTTGCGCTTAAAACAATGGCTGTCATAATGATCATTATCAAAAAAGTAATCGGCAACACGACGCCATCGCTTGAATTTTCAATTTTCAATTTTCAATTTTCAATAATTGGTAGCGAGGGAGGAATAATAAAATTCATTTTATTATGCCGGCCGAGCAATGCAATTATATGGGTAGAAGACTTCTATAATATCGTGTCAAAAGTTTTGCTAATAAAATTTTTGGCACATTATTATTATAAATTATAAATTAGAAATTTATAGATTAAGATTTCTCTGGGAAACAGTGGTTTGAACCCACCTTTCTTCCATTGCGCCGTTAATTTCTGTCATGACTTTTAACAAAACGGAAACCCTAGGCTGGAATGAATCAGCGTCTCTGGCTAAAGACAGGGTTTTGTCGCCGTTGATTACAAATCTTGCCGCTCCTACGATAAATTTACTTGATAAAACCGGCTGGGGGTTTCCACCGCTTTTTAGTTCTTTTAAGATTCCGTCCGAATCAAGAAAAAATTCTTGGCAAATATTTTCTTCTGAAAGAATTTTAATCCCTTGATAAAAACCGGAGGAATTATCGTAATTTGTAAGAAAGTAAATATTATTTTGCCCAAGACAATCGCCTTCTTGGTCTTTAACCGAAGTTCTTAGGGCCTTTGAAATGTATTCTTCAACATAACTTGCCTGGTTTAAAAATTCCTGTTCTTGCAGAACTCTTCTTTGATTTTTGATTATTGATATAAAAATTCCGACCGAAGAATCAATCATCAGTACAAATAAAGCCAGAACTACCACTAATTCTATCAAAGTAAAACCCTTTTCTCTTTTTAATATTTCATGTTTCATTTGGCTAATTCCAATTATACAAGTATCCGTCTGTTTGGAAATTATAGTTTTTATTATTGTAGGTCCACGTAACTTCAACCAAAACTCTTAAAACATCGGTTGAGGCTTGGGGCGTTATGGTTACTTTTCTTTGAAAAATAGTATTGGCTCCCCCCGTATCATAACCGTAAAAACCATCTGGATTAATCATTAAAAACTCCCCGGCATTATATTCTCTTAGCTGATTTTCCGGGTTCTCTTGCGTAGTGCCTGTTTTGTAGTCAAGTTGGCATCCCAATTCACAGGCCAAAAGCTCGTCAGACCAGTTTTGGGAATTTATAAAATTATAATCTCTTAAATTTCTTATTATTTCAAAACCTTCTTGGGCAAGATATACTGCGGTAAAGCGGTTTGATATGTTATAGGTTGAAGAGGCAATGGGCGCAAAAATTCCGTAGACTCCGATTATGGAAAAAGAAAGGATGGATAAGGTAATTATTATTTCTATAATTGTAAAACCGGAATTTTTAAAAATTTTATTAGTCATTGATTTACTCAACTTCAACAAGCCCTGTTGTATTGATTATAACTTTTCTGGTGTTATTCAAATCTGACTCTACGGCAAAAATAACTTCTAAAGCATTTTGATTCTGGGGAAGGCTTGTAATCGTGGTGGAGGGGTTAGGCGGGCTGAAATTAATACTGGCAAAATTCCCCGAAGGATTATTTGTTTCTTTTATAATAATACCCGGCTCTTGCAAGCTTATATCAAATTCCGAAACTATGTAATCTGATAAAGTATACTGACTATCGGAAAAACCTGCTTCCTCTTTATCGGCATAAGTTATGTATTTTTTGTTGCCCAACTGATTGGCCATTCTGGCGTCTAGATAAATTCCGTAGCCAGCCACCGGCTGGCTTTGGCCGAAAGAATCAGTATAAGGTTTTGACGATAAAGCTAAATCTTGGGCAACCCTTAAATCTTGGGCAAACTTATAAACAGTTCTGGAAAGAGCAAATTGCATTTTTATTTGGCTAAAATTTGAAATAACAACGGTTGGCAAAATAGTTATCAGACCGATAACTATTATTAATTCAATTATTGTGAATCCTTTTGAATTTTTTACTTTCATGAAACATTGGACCTGCTGATTATGGAGTTTCAAACATCAATTTTTTTAAAATATAATGCTTGCGTGGAAGTTCATATATAAATCTATTATTTTCTGCCCCCAGAATAAGGCAATAAACGAACCTAAAATCAAAAATGGGGCAAAGGGCAGTTGGCTTCTAAGCCCGCCTTTTTTAAATAAAATCACTATTATTCCTATTATAGCACCAAAAAAGAAAGCTAAAAATAAGGCGACCAAGATAATTGGAAACCCCACAATAAGTCCTAGTAAAATTGCCAGTTTTACATCCCCAAAACCCATCCACTGTCCCTTGGATATTAGGTAAATAATCAAAAAAAATCCCGATGCCAGCAGGGCCGCAAAAAGGTAATTTAGTATTGGAATAGAAATCCAAAACCCCGATGGCCAATTTACAATCAAATCCAAATTTTTAAAATCCAGAAAACGGTAAATAAAACTTATTACTATGGCTGGAAAAAGCACCTTGTCGGGTATTATATAGTGCTTTGAGTCGTAAAAAAATATGACAATCAGTGAGCTGAAAATATATATTAAGAAAATGGTATTTAGTAAATTAGAAATTGGGAATTGATGGGTCGTTGTGGCTTGATAATTGACAATCAGTAAAAATGTTAAAGCAGTTAGTATTTCTACTATTGGGTATTGAAGTGATACTTTTGTTTTGCAGTATCTGCATTTTCCGCCTAAAAATATAAAGCTCAAGACCGGAATCAAATCCCGCCAAGATAATTGACTCTTGCAATTTAAACAATAAGACCTGCCGCCCAAGGATTCACTTTTTTCCATCCGGAAAATCACCACATTTAAAAAGCTGCCGATGATGAGACCGAAACCGAAAATAAAAATATTTAAAAGATGCATTAAATGATTTTATCACATTTTAAATAAACAAAAAAACAGGCTGGGTTCAGCCTGTTTTTTTTGTTGAAATGGAATTAAAACACTTACTGGCAGTTTCCGTTGGTTCCCGCAGCGCCGGTTGTGCATCTGGTTGTACAGGCAGTTTGAGTTATCCCCTTATAGCCAGTAGAATCAATGCAGAAGGTGCTGCTAGCCGGCACCGTTCCGGCTGTATAAACTACTGAACAAGAACACCACGCTGTAACAGAAGCTGCGGTACAGTCAGCAAGATTACAACCGTAAACAACATTATCGTTGTCAACGCCATCATTTGCAAGGTCAACGGCTTGGGCGGGAGCCGTATATCCATCGGCTGTTTGAAAGTTTGTATAGCTACCGCCTTGGTCATAGAACACAGCGGCGTTTGTAAGCATTGTTGTCATATTCCCCTGGATAGCGGCATTCTTGCCTTGATTTATATATTGGGTGACATTAACTAAAACAATGGCAGCCAAAACGGCTATAATTGCCACGACTACCAACAATTCAATTATTGTAAATCCTTTCGAATTTTTGATTTTCATTTTATTTTATCTTGTAAAATTTATTAACTGACAAATTTACCATTCAAATCGCTACTCGACCTTTTTTAGTAATTTAAAACTATAGTAATACTACTTAAACCCCCTTTTCCTTCAATAGTAATTATATAACCCATTAAAACATCAATCAATAAACCATTGTGGATAAATTTAGTTATATGGACCCCAGGGCGCCATATAGCGGAGACAAAACAGAAATAGCCAGCATTGCAACAATGGCACCCAAAACAATTATCATAATCGGCTCTAAGAGGGTTGAAAATAAATCTATGTCCCTTTTTATCTCTTTTTGATAAAAGTTAACCACTTCCATTAAAGTTTTATCAAGCTTGCCGGTTTCTTCCCCGACCTTAATCATCTGCACCACAAAGGACGGAAAATAACTAGGATATCTTACCATAGCCGAACTCATTTTTTCGCCCTCTGAAACCTCCCTTTCAATGTCTAAAATAATTTTTTTATAAATAAAATTATTCATGGTGTCTCCGGTAATTTGCAAAGCTTTATTTATTGAAATGCCCGCAATTATCAAGGTGGAAATGTTGCCGCAAAGTCTTGTAAGGAATACTTTTTTTAAAAAACCGGATATGAAGGGAATCTGCAATGATATTAATTGGAAATTGTGCTTGCCATTCTTTGTATTAAAATAGACCAGTAAAGAAGATATTAATAATGATATTACTATGGCTATTGTCCACCAATAAGACTGCAAAAATTCATAAAAATTAATCATTAAAACCGTAAAAAATGGGGGTTTTGTGCCGGATTCCTTTATAAGGTCTGCAATTCTTGGCATAACCTGCACCACTATGACGCCCAAAACTATAAAAAGAATGCTTATTACAAAAATAGGGTAAATCATCGCCTGCCTTAATTGGGAAACAATATCATTTTCTTTTTCAATGTGCTCTGAAACATACGCCAAGGCCCCTGAAATATTTCCGGACATTTCTCCGGATTTGATTAGACTTACATATAAGTTAGAGAAAACTCTCGGATAATTTGAAAAGGCTTGGGAAAGGGTTGTGCCTTCTTCAACTAATCTGGAAATTTCGTTGATTATATCTTGAAAATTCTTTTTTTTAGTCTGGGATGCTAAGCTGTTAAGACTTTGAACCACCGGCACCCTTGATTCCAACATCACCGCCAGCTGCCTAAAGAAAACTGCCAAGTCCTTGCGGGATATTTTTCTTTCTACAACTGTCCTTTTAAAAAAATCTCTTCCTTTGGTTTCTTGGCTTAAAGAGGTTACAAATATATTGTATTTTTGTAAAATTTCATTGGCAGCTTCTTTGGAATAAGCCTCAATGACACCTGTTTCCATTTTCCCCTCTTTGGTTCTTGCTTGATATCTATATTTCATTTTTATCTTAAAAGGTTTTTTAATTCTGCCGGATTTGAAGAATAGTCTATTGAATCCTTTAAAGAAATTTCTTTTTGCCTTACCAAATCAGACAGCGCCCTATTTTGAGAAACCATGCCCTCTTTCAAAGAGGTTTCAATGACAGCCGGTATTTCATGATTTTTATTTTCTCTTATTAAATTTGATATGGCCGTATTGCATATCATTACTTCGCAGGCTGGTATAAAACCTCCTTTTAGCCGAGGCACCAATCTTTGCGACACTACTCCCAAAAGAGACCCCGCCAATTGGAATCTTATTTGGTTTTGCTGGTCTGCGCCAAAAACATCAATCATTCTGTGTATAGATTGGGCGGCCGAATTAGTATGCAGGGTCGCAAACACAAGATGGCCGGTTTCGGCGGCTGTTATGGTGGTTGAAATTGTTTCCAAATCCCTCATTTCGCCGACCATAACAACATCGGGATTTTGGCGAAACATTGCCCTCAAAGCCGCGGCGAAACTATTGGTATCTGTTCCAACCTCTCTTTGTTCTATTATGGCTCTTTGGCCTTTATAAATGTACTCAATCGGGTCTTCAATGGTAATAATGTGACAAGCTCTAGTGTGATTTATTTCATCTATCATTGCCGCCAAGGTAGTTGACTTTCCCTGTCCGGAGGCTCCTGTCACCAATACCAGTCCTTGGGACTTTTTAGTGAATTCGTGCAAAATCGGCGGCAAAGAGAGATCTTCAATCGTTCTTATAACAAAAGGAATAGTCCTTAAAGCCATTGTTACCCATCCTCTTTGGAAAAATATATTGACTCTGAATCTTGCCTTGCCGTCAAAATCATAAGAAAAATCAATTTCTTTTTCTGAAAGAAGCTTTTTCTTTTTTGCATCGTCTAAAAGGCTGTAAGCGAATTTTTCGGCGTCATCGGGAGTGATTTTTTTCTCTTTGACCAAGGGCAATAGCTGCCCCGTAATTCTTATGACGGGAGGGTGATTAACCGAAATAATCAAATCGGAAGCGCCTTGAGCCACCGCGATATCCATTATTTTTTTGAAATTGTTCAAGTAATCCATAGCATATCAACAAATAGACGAATCTTGTTGTAAATCTGCGAATCAAGCGTTTGTTTTATTCGTAGATTCGCATTGTTATTCGGTTATTCGTTGATTATTTTATTATTTCTTTTACCGCTTGCGCCATTTCCTCAACCGATGTTTCTACTTTCAAAAAATATCTTATTACTTTAAATTCGGAAAAATTTTCCGGATAATCTTTCGGGTTTATGTTTGAAACCACCACGACTTTTAGGTTTTTTGTTTTTGAATCATTCCTTATTATTTTTAAAAACTCCCATCCGTTTATCTTGGGAATGTTTATATCTAAAACAACCAAATCGGGATAAACTTCTTTTAGTTTGTCTATGGCCATTTGCCCGTCCTTAGCCACTAAAACATTATAGCCTTCCCTGCGCAATTGGCCAGCGTAAATATCAATTATGAAATGGTCGTCTTCTACAAGAAGAATTGTCTTCATAAATTTATTGCGATAAATTTTCCTACGAATTATTTCTCTTCGGTCGCCCTTGTTATTTCGCTCACCGTTGTTTCGCCTTTTAAGACTTTCAGAACGCCTTCTTGAACCATGGTAAGCATGCCTTGGCTTTGAGCAACTTTAAAAATAGCATTTTCGGCCGGATTTTTTGAAATAACATCAGCCAGCTCGTCGGTCATTGACATAACTTCAAAAATGCCGATTCTGCCCGCATAGCCTTTTAAATTACACTGCTCACAGCCATTGGCTTCGTATAAAAATTGAGGAGGCGCCGTTTCTTTTTTAACAAAAGAAGGCATACTTTTTAAAACATCTGCTATGTACTTTTTAGCCTTATCGTTTATTTTAACCTTTTTCTTGCACTTTTCACAAAGAGTTCTGATAAGTCGCTGGCTAATAGCCACTCTTAGGGTTGAAGGTATTAAAAACGGTCTTATCCCCATGTCAATCAGCCGCGGCACAACACCCGCCGCAGAATTGGTATGCAGAGTTGACAATACAACGTGACCGGTTAAAGAAGCGTGAATAGCCAAATTTGCCGTTTCTTCATCCCTGATTTCACCTACCATTATTATATTAGGGTCCTGTCTTAATATCTGCCTTAAACCTTCCGCAAAAGTATAGCCTATTTCTGGTTTTATCTGCGACTGATTCAGCCCGTCAATTGAATACTCAATAGGGTCTTCAATGGTGACAATATTAACGCTTTCTTTGTTTAAAATGCGCATGATAGCGTAAAGAGTGGTTGTTTTACCAGAACCCGTCGGCCCAGAAGACAAAACTAATCCGTAGGGTTTTTTTATTGCTTGCTGTATTATTTCAAAATTCCTGCCCTCAAGGCCCATTTTTTCAAAAGACTTCAAGCCTTCGGCCGGATCCAAAACTCTTATTTCAACTTTTTCGCCATACAGGGTGGGAAATGTGGCAACCCTAAAATCAATATCCTTGTCATTTATTTTAGCAGAAAAACGGCCGTCTTGGGGTACTCTGTTTTCATCAATTTTCAAATTGGAAAGTATCTTAATCCTTGAAACTATGGCTAAATGGACGCTTAGGGGTAAAAAAAGGCTTAAATGCAAAATGCCGTCCTGTCTAAAACGGATATTTAATTTTTCGCGACCGGGTTCAATGTGAATATCGGAAGCCGACCCCTCAATGGCATGGCGCAATATAACCATAACCATTTTTATAATAGGCGCATCGTCAGTAACTCTTACAGATTCTTGGATTTTAGGACCCTTGATTTCAAACTCGTCTTTGCCCATTTGAGTCAAAGCCCTCTTGGTTTCATTTGTTAAAGTTCTCTGTTGCCTTAAAATATTGTTTAAATCGGTAAAAGTTATCAGATAAACTTCATAATTGTAATTTTCTTTCCTGTTTAAAAATCTCAAAGCGTTTTGGGCAAGTATGTTTTCAGGATAGACCATTCCTATGCCAATTGTTTTCCCCCTCCTAAACAGGGGCGCCATTTTGTAATTTATTGAAGCCTCTTGCCCAATAAGCTCTAGCACTTCTGAAGGTATTTTTTCTAAACCGGGATGATACAAAGGCTTTTGCGTGATTTTGCTTTTTAATTTAAACAAAAAATCTTCTTCAACTATTTTTTGTTGAACTATAACTTCTTCCTCGGTTTTCTGGGACTTGGCAACTTGGTCTTCTAAGTCTTTTTTCTGCTTATCTGATATTATGCCTTGTCCGTAAAGTTCTTGGATTAATTTCATAAGACCTCTTGCAAAATAGGCTTATAAGCGAAAATTGCAGATTTTTAGATACTTTGAATTACGAAATGGTTTCTTTGTATTTTCCCCAATTTTTGAGATAGAA
>CAYJVF010000014.1:6132-10738 GCA_964373565.1 uncultured Candidatus Saccharibacteria bacterium | reverse complement strand
GTAGCTTACGGCTCGCTAATTTTTTGTGAAACCTGCCCAAGATTGGCAAATCCGGCGGCATCTTGGAGTCCATTTAACGGATGTGGTGTCTATAAGCGCCCAATTAACTTGTTCTCCCGATGATGAATATTTACCAAGTGTTTATCACTTGGTCGGATGTCCTCGGTTGATTAACACCCGATAAGAGCGTTCATCACTGGGCGATTACTCGTAAGGGCACGAAAATCAAAAAAGCAATTTTAAGTTGCTTGTTTGTTTTGAGTAAAAATGAAAATTTTAAAAAGTTATTCACAGATTTTTATCTTAAAACCGCTATTGCAAGCAATTTTTAGTTTTAATATAATTGATTTACTATCGCTAATTTTTTTTGAATAATTTTCACAATTTCCGCGCGATTTCTTGTTTGATAAACACGTTGTTCCGCGATATTTTTTGATAAATTAAAAACTGATGCAAGTAACAAAAAGAGACGGGACAAAAGAATTATTTAATGCCGACAGAATTAACAGGGCGATAGAAAGAGCTGCTTTTGGCATACTTGACCCGATTGCCAAGGTTACTCAAGTGGCTACCGATACAAAAGTAACTCTTTATGACGGCATAATGGAAGAAGAGTTGGATTTTGCAACCATAAACGCATCAGTCCAAAACATAAAAGAAGACCCCGATTACGACAAAATAGCTACAAGGATAATGTTAAAAACCGTCTACAAAAATGTTTTGGGAGACTACGGCACAGACCAACAGCTTTTAAAAAAATTGCACAAGGAAAAATTTCCCGAGTACATTAAAAAGACAGTGGTCGCAAATATTTTTGACGAAAGAATGGAAAAAAACTTTGACCTGCAAAAGTTAGCCGGTGTTTTGGATATTGACAGGGACGAATTATTTATTTACGCAGGCCTTTCCAGTCTTTTAGATAGATATTCGGTAAAAGACAAAAAACAAAAGCCCTATGAAACTCCGCAGTATTTTTTCATGAGAGTTGCCATGGGAATGTCCTATAACGAAAAAGACCCAACCGAGTGGGCCATAAAGTTTTACGATAAAATGTCCCAACACGAATATGTTGCCGGTGGGTCAAGCAACATAAATGCAGGAGCAAAAGTACCGGCCCTTTCTAATTGTTTCCTATTGGAAATCCATGATGACATGGCTCATATTGCCAAATCCATTTCCGACATCATGATGCTTTCCAAAGCTTCGGGAGGACTAGGCGCTTCGCTGACCAAGTTGCGCGCCACGGGTTCGCCATTGGTTTCAAATAATACCATATCAAGCGGACCAACACCGTTTGCCAAAATCATTGACACCGCTATCCGCGCCATTCAGCGAGGCGGAAAAAAGAAAGGCGCCCTGTGTTTTTACATGGAAAACTGGCACTATGACTTCTTGGATTTTATTAATTGGAAACAAAGCGCCGGAGATGATTATTTAAGAATGCGGACTGCCGACACCGCCGCCTATCTATCCGATGAATTTATGAGACGGGTGGAAGCCAAGCAAGATTGGTATATGTTTGACCCAAAAGAAACTCCTGATTTAAATGAATTATACGGCGCCGCATTTTCAAAAAGATATAACGAATACATAAAAATGGCTGACGAAGGAAAGTTGCGGATGGTAAAAAAAGTGCCAGCCACCGAGCAATATCGCGCTATTTTGGTTGCTCTGCAAACCACCTCACACCCATGGATTACATTTAAAGACTCTATAAATTTACGCGCTTTAAATAACAATACTGGCACAATACATATGTCTAACTTGTGCACAGAAATTTGCCTGCCCCAAGATAAAAATAATATTGCGGTTTGCAACTTGGCTTCAATAAATATTTCAGCTCACCTAAAGAAAAAACAGTTAGACTGGCAGAAATTGGAAGAATCAACTCGCCTTGCCGTAAGGCAACTGGATAATTTAATTGATATTAATGTTTTGCCTATTGCAGAAGCCGAAAGGTCAGACAGAGAAAACAGAGCCATAGGCCTTGGGGTGATGGGCTTTTCAGACGCCATTGAGCAATTAGGTATTCCATACGATAGTCCCAATGCATACGATTTTTCTGATAAAATTTTTGAATTTATAAGCCACATGGCAATTGATGAATCGGCAAATTTGGCGCAGGAAAGAGGAAGTTACAAAAATTTTGCCGGCTCTGAATGGTCAAAAGGCAAGGTGCCGATTGATACAATTGAAAAATTGGAAAACGACAGGGGTGTTGCTTTGGATATAGACAAAAAGTCAAAACAAAATTGGCTCGATTGGGACTCTTTGAGGTTAAAAGTAAAAAATGGAATGAGAAATGCCACTTTAATGGCCGTTGCTCCAAATGCCAACATTGGTTTGGTGGCTGGCACCACCCCGGGCATTGACCCAAGATTTGCTCAAGTATTTTCCCGTAATAAAATCTCCGGAAAATATTTAGACATCAATCATAATTTGGTTACAGAATTGAAAAATATAAATTTGTGGGATAAAGTAAAAACAAAAATCATTGAATTACAGGGGGATATTTCTTCAATTGAAGAAATTCCGCCTCATTTAAGAGAAATTTATAAAACTTCTTTTTCTATTTCGCCTTATGCCTTTATAGAAGTTGCCGCAAGAGCTCAAAAATGGGTTGACCAAGCTTTAAGCCGAAATATGTATTTGGACGACCGCGATATTGAAAAAACAATGGATATTTATACTACCGCCTGGAGAAAGGGGCTAAAATCAACCTATTACCTGCACATGAAGCCAAGACATACGGCAGAACAAAGCACAACAGTAGTAAATAAATCTGCTCAAATTGGGAAGACGGGATTTGCCTCTGTCTTTAGGGTGGCGCAAAATAACGACGAAAATTCAGCTCTCACTGAAAGCGAGGCTGTCTTTTTAAAACCGCGCGGAAGCGAAAAACCAGAAGTTAAAGAACAAATCGTAGAAGTGGTTGACAAGAAGCCGATTATCGTAGAAACTCAAAAATCAGATTATCAAATTTTTTCAAAAGTCCAAACGCAACTGCCAACGGAAAAAGAGGGTTTATGGTCTAGGGTAGAGGGTCTAGAAATAAAAAAACACGAACATTTTCAGACAAAAATAGTTGACGGAAAAGTTTATAAAGTGCATACGCCATCCGACCCGCAGGAAAATTTCACCTGCGACAGCTGCCAGTAGAATTTTGCTTTGTAAAATTCCGGTCATCAGAAATTAGTTGTTAGTAATTAGATGAATGGGGAAATTAGAATTTCCGGACGAATAGTTGCAGAAACTTTTGGGTTTGATAGAATAAGTTCACCATTTGAAAATATGAAGCATCAAAGTATCACAAACGAAAAATTGGCTGATATGATCAAAGTAGGATTCGAGCATGTTTTAAGCAAGTTAGAAAAAACAGCTACGAAAGAACAACTAAAGAGCACCGAATCAAATTTGGAAACAAAAATAGAAAATCTCAATTCTAGGATGGTGAAGGTTGAAATACGGCTAGATAACTTAGAAGAGGAAGTTTCCATAATCAGAAAGCATCAAATTGCTCACACTATTTATCGTGACGAATTTGATAAGTTATCAAATCGAGTAAAAGCATTAGAGAAATTAGTAATAAAGCATTCTTAATTATATGATCCTCGGAAAAGCGTCGCCAGAAGATATGAATCTTCATCCTATGCGCTACCAGTGGGCGTATGATTTGTATAACCAAGCAGTAAGAAATACTTGGTTTCCACACGAAATTGCGCTTAAAGAAGATTTGGAAGACTGGAGTAAAATGACCGAAGACGAACGCCACGCGGTAAAGTTCACTATGGCCTTTTTTAATCCGGCTGAATTGATAGTTAACCGCTCAATTGCCTTGGGAATCTACCCGTACTTAAAATCTCCCGAATGTCATTTATATTTAGCTAAGCAAATGTGGGAGGAAGCCAACCACTGCGTGGCTTTTGAATATGTGCTGGAAACATTCCCTTTTGATCGCGAAAAAATCTTCAATGTGCATTTGGAAACTCCATCAATGATAGAAAAAGAAAAGTATGTGATGATGTATCTAAAAAGAATGACCGATGATAAATTGGATATTGAAACCCCTGAAGGCAAAAAAGATTTTATCAGAAATTTGGTAGCCACCAATATTGTGATGGAGGGCATTTGGTTTTATTCGGGATTTATGGTGGCGCTTTCATTTAGACAAAGAAACCAGTTAAGAAATTTTGGGAGCATGGTTGACTGGGTTTTAAGAGATGAATCTTTGCATTTGAAGTTCGGCATAAACTTAATACAGGCAGTTTTAGAAGAAAATCATGAATTGCTTACGGAGTCTTTTGCCAACGAAATCCGCCAATTGATAATTGATGGGGTAAATATAGAAAACGTTTATAACAAAGACTTGTTTCCCAACGGAATTTTGGGATTAAACGCAGATTATGTAAATCAATATGTCCAATATGTAGCCGACAGAAGGTTGCAAGAATTGGGTCTGCCAAAGCAATACAATGTCACCAATCCGGCAAAATGGATGAGCACGGCAACGGACGTGCTGGAATTAGTTAATTTCTTTGAACAGCAAAATACTAAGTATGAAGTAGATTCGGGGCATACAAAGAAAGACAATTAACATTTAACATTT
>CAYJVF010000014.1:0-6032 GCA_964373565.1 uncultured Candidatus Saccharibacteria bacterium | reverse complement strand
TTAACATTTAACATTTGACATTTGACACCAAAAAGCGCCTGTGGGCGCTTTTTGGTTTACATTTTTACAAAATAGATGTAGTATCAAAGTAGTTTCGCCCGCTCGTTTACACGCTCGTTTACAACCCACTAACCCGCGAGACAGTCATGGCAATCACATGGAAAGATGTTTTTAGAAAGGCAAGCAGGATCAATATTACTGGTATTTTCTTCAATTCCCCAGACGAATACATCGCCCATTTTCGTAGAATAGAAGCGAACAAAAAAACACCCAAAAAAGAACCTCCCAAAAAATTCCAAAAGAAATAATCGGAATGCCAATCACTGCGATTGGCTTTTTTCTTACGCTTTGATACCATATATTTATGATTGAGTTATCAACTTTAATAGAACAAGTTCCTAAAATCGGCCCGGCTTACCAAAAAAAGCTAAAAAAATTGGGCATTAAAACGGTCTCTGACCTGCTTTTTTATTTCCCCCAAAGATACAATGACTTTTCAAATATAGTTGAAATAAATAAAGTGAAAAATGGCACTACCGCCTGCGTGCAGGGTAAAATTATTGAAATAGCAACAGAAAAAAGTTTTAAAAAATGGATGGATATTACAGAGGCCACTATTGAAGATGAAACCGGACAAATAAGAGCGTTGTGGTTTAACCAGCCGTATATTACAACCTCCCTTAAAGAAGATGATATTGTATGCTTGGCGGGAAAAATAAGTTTGGGCAAGGGCGGGATTTATTTTAATAATCCTGCTTACGAAAAAATTACAGATTATACAGAAATTAAGGGACTGACACATACCGGCAGAATTGTGCCAGTTTATTCTGAAACCAAAGGACTCACTTCTCGCTGGTTAAGATATATAATAAAACCTTTGCTGGCCAGCTTATATAAGCAGGTACCGGAAATTTTACCTCAAGAAATTTTAAAAAAACACAAATTTTTGCCAATTGAACAGGCAATCTGGCAGGCGCATTTCCCAGATTATTTTGAAGGAGCTGACGCCGCCAAGGCCCGCTTTTCCTTTGAAGAGCTATTTTTACTGCAGATTTCCGTACTGCAAGAAAAAGCCAAATTAATGCTAAAAAAAGCCCCGGCCTGCCCTATGGATACGAAATTGATGAAAGAATTCGTAAAATCCTTACCCTTTGAATTAACAGATTCCCAGAGGCAGTGCGCCTTCCAAATTTTAAAAGATTTGGAAAAACCAGTACCAATGTCCCGCTTGTTAGAGGGGGATGTAGGCTCTGGCAAAACTGTTGTGGCAACAATGGCGGCATTAAATACCGTAAAGTCCCATTCGACAAGCTCGGGGCAAGGCGACTATCAAGTGGCATTTATGGCTCCCACAGAAATTTTGGCAAAGCAGCATTTTAAAAGCATAACGGAGTTGTTAAAAAACTTTGATGTTTCTATCGGCTTTTTGACTGGCAAGGAAAGTCAAATTTGCAAGGTCGGACCTTGCAATAGCCTTGCGAAGTCCGACTTTACAATAACCTCAAAAAAAGAATTATTGGAAATGCTAAAAAATGGCCGGGTGGATATTTTAATTGGCACTCATGCTTTAATTTCAAGGGGAGTAGAATTTAAAAACTTAGCCTTTATTGTATTGGACGAACAGCACCGCTTCGGAGTCGCCCAGCGACAAGCGCTGGGCCGCGGACCAACGCAGACCGAGACGCAGACTAACGCAGACCACGAAGACGGATTCTTGTATGAGGATCTAACATACAAAATACGCAAATGTCTTTTTGCGGTCAAGAAGGATTTGGGGTTGGGACACAAGGAAGTGATTTATCAAAAAGCTTTGGCTGAAAAGTTTTCCCTTGAAGGAATAAAATTTGAGAAAGAACTTATGGTGCCAATAATTTATAATAATAAAAGAATTGGCACCTATCAGCCGGATTTTGTTGTTGAAAATAAGATTATTTTAGAATTAAAAGCACTACCACTTACCGGAGATACTGAAAAAAAACAAGTTTGGAGTTATTTGAAAGGATCATCCTATAAACTTGCCCTACTTGCAAACTTTTCATCTAAAGATATTGAAATTAGCAGAATTGTCTATGACACTGCCCGTAGTGGTCAGCGTAAGTCAGCGTATAGTCAGCGTGAGTCTGCGAATAGATGGGTTCCCCATCTATTGTCTATGACGGCTACGCCAATTCCCAGAACCCTCGCTTTAACAGTTTACGGAGATTTGGATTTATCTTTAATAAAGGAAATGCCCAAAGGCAGAGAAAAAGTCAAAACAGTTATTGTTGGGCCGAATCAAAGAAAACAGGCCTATAAATTCATAGAGAGCGAAGTTGAAAAAGGCAGAGGAGTTTTTGTGATATGCCCAAAAATAGAACCGAAATCTAATAACCAAGATACAAGAAACAATAACCAAACAATTCCCAATATCCAATTACCAATATCCAATATCTTTTCAAATGAAATAAAATCCGTTAAGCAAGAATACGAAAAATTATCAAAAGAAATTTTCCCAAACCTGAAAATCGCCATGATGCACGGTAAACTAAAACCCGCAGAAAAAGAAAAAATTATGATGGACTTTAAGAATGGCAAAATTGATATTGTCGTTTCCACTTCTGTTATTGAGGTGGGAGTCGATGTGCCAAGGGCAACGGTAATGATGATTGAAGGGGCAGAAAGGTTCGGCCTTTCGCAATTGCATCAGTTCCGAGGCAGAGTTGGCCGAAGCAATGTGCAGTCTTATTGTTTTTTATTCACTACAGACCCCAGCCAACTTAATAGAAAAAGATTAAAAGCAATGATTGAATCAAATAGCGGCTTTGAGTTGGCTCAAAAAGATTTGGAAATCAGGGGGCCCGGCCAACTATACGGAAATCAGCAATGGGGTCTGCCAGATATAGCCATGCAAGGGCTTTCCAATATATTTTTAGTTGAAAAAACAAGAAATGATGCCAAAGAATTGCTTGAAAAAGACCCTGAGTTAAAAAACTACCCTTTATTAAAAGAAAGAGCGGAAAAGTTTAACAAAAATATACATTTTGAATAAAAAAAGCCCCCGCGGCGCAGTGCTGCGGGGAATTTAGTTCAGGCGATAAGAGCCAAAACTTCGTCAATAGAAACTGACTTTCCGGTTTGAAGGAACATAATGGCGCCGTTCCCGCGCTTCCAAAAGCGCCCCTCCTTGCCATCGCACCTGAAAATAATCAGCGCGTGATTACTTTCTTTTGCGCAGACCTCTGTTAAAACATTGCGGAAATTATCAGAGCCCTTCGCGTGCATTGAAAATCCAATTAAATCTCCGTCGCAAGTAAGCAGTTCAATGAACATCTCTTTGTTCATGCTGGCTCCTCAAAAACTGACAAAGAACGGTTTGGGTCACAGAAAAAGCGCCAATTATTTGCGCACCTTTTCGGTAACCCAAAAACCCATATATTTTCCCAGCATCAATCTTATTTGAGCGTCTAATGCGGGAAAAGCTCCAAAAACAATCAATGTAACGGGTAAAAAGAGCCACTGCACAACGATAGAAACTTTTTTTAATTGACTCATATTTTTAGGTAAGGGAGGTAAAAGCATGGCGCTTAAAACCGCGGAAACAATCATTCCAATTAAAGAAACAGTCATAATTCGGCTTGTTAAAATAGGTAAGTTAAAAGATAAAATTGTAAAGTTAAATCTGTCTCCTCCCAAAAATAAAGGCAACCAGCCAAGCACAAATAACAAAAGAGCGGCTGTTGCCCAAGACCAATAGCCATCTATTAAAGTATGCAAATGGAATACTTTTTTAAAAAAGGGTATTTTTTTGTTATGTATAAAACCGAAGAACACATAAGGAATTTCGGCGCAGCCCCAAGCCCAGCGTTTTTGCTGTTTATACTGATTAAATATTGTTTTTAAGATGCTTGGCGCATCAACGGCATCCATTGAAACCAAGTAATAAATCGGCACAACCCTGTAGTTTCCATTATAGTAAAGATAGGCGCGCCAAAAAATCCGGCTGTCATCGCATACTACATTGGAGGGATAGCCAACCTCAAAAAAAGCTTTTGCCGGAATTGCATGAGAAGAATAAGTAGTAAGTTTTTCTGACCTTTCTTGTTGTATCATTTGCCAAAAAGTGTTGGAAGTAGAAACCACTCTGGCAAAAAAAGAAGCTGTCCAAATGTTGTTATTATATATGGGAATAGGCTGATAACTTGCCATAGTAGGATTCTTTACTGTCAAATAATACCAGCTAAGGCAGGAAAAATATTGGGGGTAAACTTTGGTATCAACGTCAAACGATGAGATTAGAATATTTTCATATGGAATTTTTCTTGCGTCCACTATTCTTTCTTTTACTATTTTACCCGCGTAAGCCACATTAGAGCCTTTGCCGGCAATTTCTCCTTCAATATTGTCGGGATGCACAACTCTTAAAAATTCAAAAAACTTGCCCGCATATTGAGCTTCAATTTTCTTTGCCATTTCCAGATATTCTTTGCCAGACCTTTCTTCAAAAGACAATACAACTATTAATTTTTCCTTTGGATAATCAGAATTTACCAGAGAATCCAAGCTTTCTTTTATTATTTTATGGCCCTCTTTACAGTGCGGAAGAATTACAATGTGATAAATATCTTTCCAATTTTTAGAACCCTTTAATCTTTTCAATTTTTCTAGCCAGTCCGTATGCAAATGTTTTTTAACTTTAAAATAGCCTACTATTTGGTGTAAGGAAAAATAAAAAATGCGGAATAAATAGTAAAAACAGAAAGCAATGACAAAAATAGAAACCCAAGACGGGATAAGCCAAGAAAAAACAAACACTCCCACAAGGGTGCCCAAACTTACGGTGCCCGGAATAATTTCAAACAGCCGATAGAGTGCGCGCTGTTGTTTATTTTTCACATCCTTGGCGCTAGAAATGTCTAGATAATCTTTTTTGTCCATTTATGTTCGTTGGACTAGTCCATCAATCAATCCCATTACTTCGAAAAATTTTTGGCGGCTTTGAACCCTCAAATCCAGTGTTCCATAGGGAAGCAAATTTTTTGGCCGCTTACCCTGACTGGCCCGACTTACCATAAAACTGGTACGAAAGCTTTTATTAGGAATATTGATTACGTTTGACCAATACACTATGGCCTCTGTCTTATCAATACATGGGTAAATATGAATCGATGGTTTAACTTTTTCTTCCGGGACTTTTAAAATTTCTCGCACAAAGCGCATGAAAAGTTTAATCATATCAGGATCTGAGTTGGAAAAAGATAGATAGGCTGTTGGTCGCCTGCCAGCATGTCTTTTGTATCCTTCTGCCCAATACAGTGCCGCACCCAGTAAAAGCAATTCATAATTTCTAAGGATCCTAACTCTCTTAATAGAACCCTCTCTTATCTCTTTATTTTCCTTTTGGACGCGTTCATGTTTTTGACGATTATAATCTTGGAATTTCTCTTTAGCGTAATTACTCTTTTCCTCAAGAATCTTTTTTGCTTCTAATGGAAGCTGTAAATCTTTCAACCAGTAGCTTAACAAACTTTTACCAATGCCCAAATCTTTCGCTATTTCATTATAGCTTTTACCGGTCATCCTCAACTCTATGGCTTTGGGATAATCTAAGCGTCTCATATGCGCCGCTACAGGGAGTCGAACCCTGATTTGGGCCTTGAAAGGGCCCCGTCCTCGCCGTTAGACGATAGCGGCATTATCTTGTATTTTACCTTAAAAATTGAAAAAAATCAAGATTTAGGCTAACATTACGGCATGAAAATCCTAGCCATTGAAACTTCTTGCGACGATACTGGAGTCGCCGTCCTTGAAAAAAACAAGGGTAAATTCAAGGTTTTATCTAATATTGTTTCCTCTCAGGCCATCCACCAAAATTATGGCGGGGTTTTTCCTATGATGGCCAAAAGAGAACATCAAAATAATCTAGTGCCAGTTTTAATTTTGGCGCTAAAAGAAGCTAAATTACTAAAAAACAAAGGTACCACAAAACTCACAGCTGTGAGAATTATGATACTTTCTAAAATCTTGGAAAAAGAGAGTGTGCTTTATGAATTTAC
>CAYJVF010000013.1:8023-10784 GCA_964373565.1 uncultured Candidatus Saccharibacteria bacterium | reverse complement strand
GGAAAGACCTGAAATTCGCAGTTATTCTGGCATTTCGTAATTCAAGGTAATTAATCAATTAAAGACCCTTCGCTGGCATCTTGAGCCACTTTATCGGCATATTTGCAGAGTCTAAAAACTATTAAATTGGTGGCATTCAGGCAAAGTTGCGCAGCCCATTCTTTGTATTTTGCAAACCCAAGCGGAAATTGATTTACAAAAAACAAATCGTTGTATTCCCAGAATTTTCCCTTATGTGCGGCGCATTCTGAAGCTTCGGCCGTTTGTTTAATAAATTATTTTTTGATTATACTACATAAAATATACATTTTACAATTACTTATCCCCAAAATATTTATTACTGGTCAAATGAAGCTTTTTTTTCACCCCGCCTAAAATAAAATTATTTTTTGAAATTTTTAACTCAAATTCATACTTTAATAAAGCGGCGAAATCCAACTCTACATTTTCAATTTTTTTGTCTGAAATATTTTCAATATATTTGACAATTGCCCGCAAGCTGTTGTGACTGGCCACCAATAAAACATTTTTTCCTTTTTGCAAATCATTTTCAATATATCTTTTATAAAAAGGCACCGCTCTTTTGTAAACATCTTCCAAAGATTCCCCTCCCGGTGGCTTATATAAATAAGCCCTTCTTAACAAGCGAACTGTTTTTTGACCATATTTTTGCATTATTTCTTCTTTATTTAATCCCTGGAATTTTCCGTAATACCTTTCATTTAAGTTTTCAGAAACATAAACGGGCACGTCATTTTGGCTAATGTCCGTAAAATTCCCCCATTTTTGCATTTTTCCACCGTCTGCATGCATAAATAAAGGATATTTATCAATAATATTATCAAAAATCCTCAAAACCGTTTCTTGGTTTCTTATCAATGGCGAGGTGTAAACCACATCAATACTTGCCCGATGGACATTTATAAGTTTATTGGCAATTTCTTTCGCATCAATATGTGCCTCTTTTGAAAGAGGATTGTCCACCCAGCCGGCAAAGCGGTTATCTTCATTCCACTGCGATTTTAAATGTCGCAATAAAAATAATTTAGCCATAATTATGTTTTCTCAATACCCCTTAAATTTTCTCCCATTCTCTCCACCATATTTCATAACCGACAGTTCTACGTACTAGTACGTAGAACTGTTGACTACTATTTCGTATTTTTTATTTTTTTCTCTCTAGATGCAGAGGGCGTAAAAAATAACGCTTCTTTTTCTAGTTCCTTGCTATCTTCTTGTAATTTAAATATTGCCGCATCAATCAAATTAGCTAGCAACGCGTGCCGATAATTATTTTTCATACTTTTCAAAGGAGACATTTTATCTTTTTCTGCCTTTTTAATTTTCCGCAACCTTGCTTTTCTATTTTCTAGTAGTCTTTTGACAATAATTTTATATCCGCTATCATCTTGCAAAAAAGATTTATTAACACTAGTAATCTTGCCTCTGCCAACTCCTAAAATATTTTCGATATTATCATAGGTAAAATCTGCCGATAAAAGAACTGCAATCTCCACTCTCCGCATCAACGTAGCAATTTCATCGGCTGTCAGCAATGATTTGAAGAATAAACGGACTTCATTTCTATCTTTCAAGGAGTCTATCATATCATAAAACTCGCCAATCATCTGGATTCGTTTATTTTTAGGAAGATCTTGCAAATGAAAAACTCCCATAATAATTATAGTTCTACGTACTAGTACGTAGAACTGCGTAAAAAATGTTAATTTTTATGTAATTCTTGTTCTATTTCTAATAATCTGCTGTATTTTGCCATTCTTTCTGGTTGCGAAGGCGAACCGGATTTTATAAAATCTGCCCCAACGCCAACCGCCAAGTCTGCAATAAATGTATCCATAGTTTCTCCGCTTCTATGGCTGACAATAGTTTTCCAGCCGTATTCTTTGGCAAGCTTGCTTGCTTCAATAGTTTCTGAAATTGTTCCGATTTGGTTTATTTTTAGAATTACTCCGTTGCAAGCACCCCTGCTGTGGGCTTCTTTTATTCTTTTGATGTTGGTTGTTGTTAAGTCGTCGCCAATCAAAATTTGGAATTTGGAAATTGGCAGTTGGGAATTTAGCTGCTTAAACCCCTCCCAATCTTCCTCTGCAAAAGGGTCTTCAATTGAAATAATGGGAAATCTTTCTGTTAAATCTTTATAAAAATCTACCAACTTTTCCCGTGAAATTTCATTGCCCTCCAAAATATATTTTCCGTTTTTATAAAATTGCGAAGCGGCCGCATCAATAGCAATGCCAACATCAGCTTGTCCTTCCATCGCGTTTTTTAGTAAAAACAACGCCTGTTCTGATTTTGAAATTTTCGGCGCAAATCCCCCTTCATCCCCCATTGCAAGGTCAGAGCTTGCAATGTTTTCGGCGATAATTTTTTTTAAGTTTTCAAATATCTTGTTGGCAATAATTAAATTTTCCTGAAAAGATTTTTTAGATGGGACAACCATAAACTCCTGCAAATCCAAATTATTTCTGCCAACCGCATGCGCCCCACCTTCAATAAAGTTAAAACTTGCCAGAGGAATCCGCAGGAATGCGCGAGGCCCGACGTCGCACATTTGAGAGATATATTGGTATAAAGGTAATTTTTGGGAAGCAGAACCTGCCCGGCAAATCGCCATAGAAACCGGCAAAATGGCATTGGCTCCCAATTTTGATTTATTTTCGGTTTTATCAAGCGCCAGCATCAAATTATCCAGTTCTTTTTGCTGCGCCGGGTCTTTGCCAATTAACTTTGGCGCAATAAT
>CAYJVF010000013.1:0-7923 GCA_964373565.1 uncultured Candidatus Saccharibacteria bacterium | reverse complement strand
TCGGTAATCAACTCAACTTCAACCGCGGGTTTGTCGCGCGAGTCTTTGATTTCCTTGGCAATAATTTCCTTAATTTTACTCACTTTTTCGCTTTCTTAATATAGTTATACGCGCTCAATGCCGCCAGGGCGCCTTGGCCTGAAGCCATCACAATTTGCTTGTAGCGGCCATGGTTGCAATCCCCTGCTGAAAATAGGCCGGGGGTTTTTGTTTCTAAAATTTCTGGGTTAAACATGATTTCTTTTTTGTCGTTTAATTCAACCAAATCTCCCAAAAAGTTAGTGGCGGGACTGTATCCAATCTCCACAAAGACGCCCGCAACATCTAACTTTTTTTCGGTGCCAGTGAGCCGATCTTCATAAACAATGGCATTTACAAAAACTTTACCCTCAATTCTTACCACTTTGGCGTTGGTGATAATTTCAATATTGGGATTTTTGGCAACTAATTCCTGATTTTCGGCATCGGCGTTTATTTTTTCGCCATACTCTAAAATCGTAACGCGCTTTACATAGTTTGATAAAAATAGCGCCGATTCAAATCCGTTGTTTCCCCCGCCAACCACCGCCACCATTTTATTTTTAAATACTGGACCGTCGCATAATGAACAGTAGCTTACGCCCTTTCCGGCAAATTCTTCTTCGCCGGGCACATTAATTAATTTTGACTCCGCCCCGGAAGTAATGATAATAGAAATTGCTTCGTAGGTTTTTTTAGATTTTCCCGTAACTTTAAATAGATTTTCAGTTTTTTGAACGTTTAAAACTTCGTCTATCGTGACATTCAGTTCATTTGCCTCGAGCTGCTTTTTATACAAATCAACCAAATCCGGCCCTGAAATTTTTTCAAAACCGGGATAATTTTCAATGTCTACCGCTTTTTTTGCCACCTGTCCGCCGATATCTTTGGAAAGAATCAAAATACTCAGCCGTTGGCGAGCCGCATACACCGCCGCGGCGACTCCCGCCGGCCCCGCGCCAATAATAATTAAGTCGTACATAGCTTCATTTACCATATATCATATAACATTTAACATTTTTCGTGCGACACAAATGTTAAATCTTAAATTATCTAACTACATTCACCGCCCTCTCTTTCGCAAACTCCCTTATATTTTCCACCGTAGTTTCTAAAATTCGTTCCAGCGCTTCGCGCGAGTTAAACGCATTATGGGGTGTAATTATAACATTTTCTCTTTCCATTAAAATATGGTTTTGCAACATTGTTTTCACATCGCAGGTTTCAAGAAAACTTTTTGACAAAAGCTGGCGCTCTTCTTTTATAGAACACTCTTCTTCCAAAACATCCAAGCCGGCGCCGGCCAAAATTCCGTTGCCTAACGCTTTTACCAATGCATCCGTTTCAATGATTCCACCTCGCGCAGTGTTTATTAAATATGCGCCCCTTTTAATCAAGTTTATGTTATTGGAATTTATCAAGTGATGAGTATTTTTGTTGTAAGGAACGTGCAACGTAATAATATCTGAATTTTTCAACAATTCTTCAAGTGAAACATATTTAAACCCAAGTTTTTTCGCCATTTTTTTATCTTCTTTAACATCAGAAGCCAAAACATTCATTTCAAAGCCATTGGCAATTCTAGCAATATGCTGGCCAATGTGACCGGTACCCACAATACCCAAAGTCTTGTTTTTCAAATCAAAACCGCGCAAACCGTCTGGAATAAAACCTTTTTCCCTGACACTTTGGATTGATTTGTGAATTTGCCTTGATAAATTCAAAATAAGCCCAAAGGTATGTTCGGCTACGGTGTTTTCTCCGTAAGTGGGAACATTGCAAACCGCAATGTTTCTTTTTTTGGTAACTTCCATGTCAATATTGTCAAAACCAGTCGCCCGCACGGCAATCATTTTTAAATCCGGCAGTTTTGCTAAAATTTCCTTATTTATTTGAGAATCAATAAAAACAGAAACAATTTGATGGTCTTCGGCTTTTTTGATATTTTCTTCGGAAAGTTTTTCTTTAAAAAAAACTAACTCAAAACCGGCAAGCTCTTTTTTAAGATACTCTATTTCCCAGTTTTCAATTTCAAAAAAAGCAATTTTCATAAGATAATTATATATTAAACTTATAAAATTGAAAAGTTAATAAAAAAACCGCTGAAAGGTTGATGCACAACGAACTAGCGGTTTTTTTCATAAGACCTCTTGCAAAATAAGGATTATAGCGAAAATTGTAGATTTTAGGCCAGGAATTTGATAGAATTTTGAGGTTTAGCTTCGCTAAGCCGAAAAATTATAGCAGGACCCAAAGGGTACCCCCTGGTCAAAATATGCAATTTTTTAGCCAATCCTTATTTTGCAAGAGGTCTATACTACCTGCCAAATTTAATTTTCTCTATTTAATTGATTTAATAAAATCTTTTAGTTCTTTCCCGAAAATGGGGTGGTGTAAAGACATATATATAAACGATTTTAACCATTTTAGTTTGTCCCCGCACTCTAACCACTGACCCTTGATCTCATAGCCATAGATTGGAAAACCGTCTGAAAGCATTTTTTCAAAAACTTCGCCCAAAATCACCTCACCTTTTTCTGTCGGCTTGGCTTTTTTCAAAAAATCAAAAACTTCCGGAGTTAAAATGTATTTTCCCACTATGACAAGATTGGATTGTATTTGTAAGGCATCCGGCTTTTCTATGATTTTTTTGATTTTATAAAGATTGCTGGCGATTTTTTCAACAGCCACATTTCCGTAAGAAGGAATCATTTCTTTTGGCATTGATTTTAAGGCAATAACGGGGGCATTGCAGGTTTTAAAAATGTTCATTAACTGCAAAATAGCGGGCTCTGAAGAATCTACGACATCATCGCCAAAAGAAACGGCAACCGGTTCATTTTCTGCCATTTTTAAAGCCTGCAGTATTGCATGGCCATCCCCGGAAGGATTTTTCTGGACAACAAAAGAAAATTTAATACCTTCAAAAAAACTATGGAATTCTTTTAACTCTTCAAGGGGTTTTGTTTTTTTCCTTTTTTCCAATAACTTTTCCAATTCAGAATGCTCCTTAAAATAGTTAAGAATGATTTTTTGTTTTGGGCTTATTACAAAAATAATTTCCCTTATTCCGGATTTTTTTGCCTCGTCCACTATATATTGAATTATAGGTTTGTCCGCTAAAGGAAAAAATTCTTTGGAAATTGCCAAAGATAAAGGCAAAAAGCGGGTACCCAGCCCCGCTAAGGGAATAATTATTTTTTTAATGTCAGTTGAATAAACCATAAGTTTTTAAAATTCAAAATTATCCCGATAAAAATTTACAGCAAATTTTTATACGGGATCCCGTATTTCATCGGGACAATATACAAATTACAAATAATCTTCAAATTCAAAATGTGTTTTATATTTAAGATTTAAGATTCCCGCCTGCGCCAAGGCTACGGCGGGCAGGTAAGATTTGGTATTTACAGACTCAAAAAATATTATTTTTTGAGTCTAAGAAATGCCGGTATTTCCCATTCTTTTTCCTGCTTTGATTTTTTGGCTTCTTCTAATTCCTGATCTTTCTTAATTTCAAGAGCGTTTCTTCTTATTTTTTTATCATTTTGCTGGGACTCAATAATGTTTATTTTCTTAGCAAATGAATTATCTTGCATTGAAGATGAAAAAACCGGAATAAATGGGCTTGCGAAAGACTCTTTTTTGGACGATACGGTTTTTGGGGGCGGATTTTTCTGCCTCACTTTTTGTTTTTTAGGCTTCTTGTATGTTTTTTTAACTTCTTTTTGAATGGCTTCCTGCGCCTGCGCCCTTTTTGCATCATTTGAAAAGCCGGTCATTAAAAGCGTAATTTTTATTTTATTTTTATATTGGGGATTTTTAGATATTCCAAAAATGATTTTTGCTTTGGGGGCTCTTTGGGAAATTGCCCGGCTTATTTTATCAACATCAAACATGCTTAAGTTTCCCCCGCCCGCTATATTAAAAAGGATTTTTTGGACATCAAAATTATTTGATTGATATAATGGATTGTTTAAAATATTTTTTATAACATTATCTACCCTGTTTTTTCCTGACTCTTGGGAGGTATTCAGAAAAGCTTGGTTTCCCATGCCAGACAATATAGTCCTTAAATCGGCAAAGTCAATATTTATTATGCCCGGACTGTAAATCAAATCTATTAAACTTTCCAACGACTCAACCAAATCTTTATTAACCATTGAAAAGGCTTGGATAATGGGGGTGTTTTCGTCAATTATTTTAAATATCCTTTCATTGGGAATCACTATTGAAACATTCAGGTAATTTTTTAAAACTTTAAGGGCGCTGTGGGCTATTTTGTGCTTATTTTGTCCCTCAAATTTAAAAGGCAGGGTAAATATGCCGAATGTGATGCCTTTAAAATCTTGTGGAACGGATTTTGCAAAAACTTCTGTTGCTCCAGAACCCACTCCGCCGCCTAAGGAAGCAATAAAAATCACAATATCCTGTCCATCAAAAATTTTTTTAATTTTTTCTTTTTCCTGCTCGGCCGACGTTTTGGCTAATTCAACATTCAAACCCGTACCTAATCCATGAGTAAATTTTTGGCCGAATGCGAAATTTTTTATGCCGGATTTTTTAGAAAAACTGCGCAAATCTGTATCGGCAACAACAAAAGAGGCCTTACGCAAAGCTCTGCCTATTTCAGAAACAATTGAACTTCCGCCGCCGCCAATCCCAATAACCCTTATTTTAGCTTTAAATAAAGATCCTCCTAAAAAAGTTTCTTGCAGCTTATGCTTTTCTCTTTTTAACGAAGCGCTTTTTCTTTTTTTACTATTTGCTTTATATTTTGTTTTTCTTTGGTTTTTTCGTTTGATAGTTTTTGCGGTTTTCTTTGTTTTTTTCTTTTTTAAGATTTTTTTCTTAAAAAAAACCTTCTTTGGTTTTTTAGCCATTTTTTTTCGTTTGACTTTTACCTTTTGACTTTTACCTTTCTTTGGCATTTGTATGTAGTTTACTCCCCCAAAAAATAAAATCAAGGTTTTTGTGAAAAAAAGAAGCTCGGAACCTTCGGTCCGAGCCTTGAGTTAACGCGCCACATTGTGGCATGTTCATCCCTTCTTGCATTTTTTCAAGTACTAGAAAATAAATATATCATCTTTTTAAAAGCTTTTAAAAAGATGATATATTCTTTGAATTACGAAATGCCAGTATTACTGCAAGTTTCAGGTCTTTGCTCCAAATTTGGAGCAAAGACCAAGAAAGCATTTCGTAATTCAAAGTATATTTATTGCAAAAAAAGCTCCGACCTTCAAAAAGCAACAAAAAATCGCGCTCACAGAGAGTGCGATTTTTTGTTGTTCGTAATTCGTGATTCGTGTAAATTCACGGCGCCGGAGCGCCTGATTCGTGGAAATTCGTCAGTTATTAATCTCAATCACCTTCACCTGCGCCATATGGCCCGAAAGAATTTCAACCATTCCCCTATTGACGCCAAAATATTCTGCCAGCAGTTTTATGATTGCCGCATTGGCTTTTCCGCCCATCGGCGGAGCTTTAACGGTAACCAAATAATTATGTTCGTCAATTTTCTCTATTTTATCTTCTTTGGCGTTAGGTTTTGCTTTGATTATGATTTTCATCTTAATTGTATAATTAGTCTTAACCTCCCATTAAACTTTTTATTTTTCAAACTAACTTATAATACTTTGAATTACGAAATGCCAGTATTACTGCAAGTTTCAGGTCTTTGCTCCAAATTTGGAGCAAATACCTAGAAAGTATTTCGTAATTCAAAGTATAATAAAGTAAATTATCTTATGTAACTGCATCGGCAAACCGAGCAATCTGATTCGCACTCACAACAATTATAGCAAAGCCATTCTTGGCAAACACACTTGTCTTTTTCTTTCAAAAATGGCTTTTTACAATACCTGCACCTGCCGGTAATTTTTACAGCCGGCTCTGGTTTTTTTCCGTTTTTAATTTCTTGAAGCTTTTGGCCATTTTTTGTTTTATACATTGGCCCATGGCCAGGAATTATCCAGTGGGACATTTTTAAAACCAATTTTCGTGAATTTTCCAGTTCTTTTAAGTTGGAAGCGTAAATATCAACTTCCGGATAATCTTCTTTCCAAAAAACATCTCCGCAAATGGCAACTATGTCATCATCTGTTTTTACAAAAAGAGAAATTGAAGTGCGGTCGTGGCCGGGAGTTTTTAAAATTTGGATATTTTCTGAAAACTTTTCTTCCCAATCCTCTACCGTGTCTTCATGCCATAATCCAAAGTAATCTAAGATTTTCGCCTCGGGAAACATTCCTAAATTTCTATAGTGATCTATATGAGAGTGAGTCAGACATACAATATTTATATCAGCTGGGCTAAGACCTTCTTTAGCCAATGCATCAATAATTATTTTAGGATTTTTTAAAACTCCTGGGTCAACAACAATTACAAAATCTTTATCGCGAACCAAGCTAACGGTAGGGCAAACTCTTTCTTGCCCCCCTTTATCTTGAAAGTAATATCCCTCAACTAAAATTTTAACTTTAGCCGTCATTAGTTAACTATATGCTCAAATTGCTTTTTTTCAACTGCTGGGTTAATATAGAAAATAGATTTATGAATTTGTCAAAATTTCCTAAAAAGAGAAATTTTGACACATTATTACTGGAAATTTAAAATTGTAAATTACCTTTAATTACGAAATGCTTTCATGGGATTTTCTTCAAATTTGGAAGGTGAAAATGTGATAGAATTCCAAAACGTAGCTTGCTACGTTTTGGAATTATTGCGCATTTTCGACCCAAATTTGGAGAAAAGACCTGAAACTTGCCTTTATATCGGGCATTTCGTAATTCAAGGTAAATTAGAAATTCCAGTTTTTGCTTTGCAAAAATCTGGCTTGGTCCCATCGTCTAGCCCGGTCTAGGACGCCAGGTTCTCATCCTGGTAACTGGGGTTCAAATCCCCATGGGACCGCAATAAAAAAATCACGCGAAAAGCGTGATTTTTTATACTTTGCATTTTGGTTTAAATTACCTCTTTGGTTTTAGGTCAAGACAAACGGAATTTATGCAGTATCTTTTTTTTGTCTGGGTTGGCCCGTCATCAAAGACATGCCCCAAGTGAGATTGGCACTTTGCGCAAACAATTTCTGTCCTACCATCGTTTTCTTGCTTATACTCAACCGACCCTTCAATGGGTTTATCAAAACTAGGCCAACCGGTGCCACTATCAAATTGCGCATCAAAAGTAAAAAGCGGATTTTCGCACACCATGCAAACATAGTTGCCATTTTCAGTTCGATGCACATATTTTCCGGTAAAAGGCCGTTCAGTCCCCTTTTGTCGCAGAACGTTGTATTGTTCAGGAGTGAGTTTTTTCTTCAAATCTTCTTCGTTCATATTATTTTAGCAACTCTTTGAATCTTTCTTGTACTTTCTTTAATTTAGGATTTATAACCGCTTGGCAATAGCTTTTCTGTTTATTATTTTCGTAGTAGTTTTTATGATAGTCTTCGGCATGATAAAATTCTTCCAGCATTTTCACTTCTGTGGTTACTGACGCGCTTTTTTCACTTACCAATTCGTCCGAATTGGTAAGTGGGTGGTTTAATTCTTTTATGAATTTTTCACACACTTTAATTTGCTCTTGATTGTCGCATAATATAATTGAACGGTACTGCGTGCCGACATCATTACCCTGCCTATTTTTGGTAGTCGGGTCGTGGGTTGCAAAAAATACCGTAAGCAATGTTTCAAGTGGCACAATTTCGGCGTCGTATTCTATTTTTATTACTTCTGCGTGACCGGTATTGCCACTAGCAACCATTTCGTAGTTAGGCTTAGCCTTACTTCCACCGGCGTACCCTGGCTCAACCGAAATTACCCCTTTCAACATTCCGAATACCGCCTCCGTACACCAAAAACATCCTCCGCCAAAAACAATAGTTTCATTATTTTTCATAATACT
>CAYJVF010000012.1:7738-11648 GCA_964373565.1 uncultured Candidatus Saccharibacteria bacterium | reverse complement strand
ACAGGGAGTGGAAATTGTGGCGTGCTCGGGTTTTACGAGAGTGGCGAGGGTTTAAGTAACTTTGCTTGGCGTTTACATATTGCTCGGATTTTCTGCCAAAAGCGCTTTTGGCAGAAAATCCTCGCTTTAAATAATATATTTTAAAACACCGCACACGCCATTTGCGGTGTTTATTTTATTGTAAAAAGTTTTAATTTTGCTAACATTAAGCAAAGGTCATAAAAAATTTAAAACTTTAAAAAATGGCTGTAAAAAAAGAAAAAAGTTTGGCGGGCAAGGTGAACCACTACTTTGAAAAAATTGGAGTGGCAGTCGTGGATGTTTTATCTCCGTTGAAAATCGGGGACGAGGTTAGGTTTGTGGGTGGGCAGAGCACGGATTTTAATCAGAAAATAGAGTCAATGCAGGCAGACCATAAAGAAGTAAGCAAAGCCAAAAAAGGCGACTGCGTAGGCATGAAAGTTTTGCAAAAGGTAAGGGAGGGGTATAAGCTATTTAAGATTTAAGATTTAAGATTTAAGATTTACGATTTAAGATTTAAGATTTAAGATTTACGATTTAACAGTTGACTTTTTAGGCGGGAGGCATACAATAAACCAATTTAAATATGTCAGAAGGAAAAGTTTTTTATTTGACAAAAACGAAGCTTAAGGAACTGCAAAAAGAGTACGAACGGCTGGTTGCTTTTGAGCGCAACAAAACTGTTGGAGTAGAGGCTCCTAAAATTTTTGAGTCAGAAGACATGAATCCTGAGTTTATTTCGTATCACGAAGATATGGATTCTTTGAGGCTTAAAATAGACGAGTTGCAGTATATTTTAAAAAATCACGAAATAATCAAAAGTCCCCCCAAAGACGAGCAAAATTTAATAAAAGTGGGGGCTAAAATTTTAGTTGACATAAACGGCGAAAAGGACGAGTTTACCATAGTGGGCACCTTAGAAGCAAATCCGGATTTGGGCAATATAAGCAACGAGTCTCCGGTGGGCATGGCTCTATTGGGCAGAAAAGTCGGAGAAGAGGTTGTCATTGATGCCCCGACAAAAAAGGTTTATAAAATAAAAAACATAAAATACGAAATCAGTTAATATTAGATTTTCAAAGAGGCCGAAGCAGCCTCTTTTTTGTTATTTGTAGTATAATGGACGAATTAAATTATCAAACTCCAATTATCAATTATCAATCAATTCCTAAATTATAAAATTATCAATTGAAAATTAGTTCATTGATAATTTATTGAAAATTGATAATTGAAAATTGAAAATTAATTCTATGTTTTTCAAAAATGTAAATAAAGTAATGAAGGCCTATATTTACTGGGACTTGGTGATAAACTCGGCCTGGGGGCTTTTGTCGCCCGTCTTTGCAATTTTTATTTTGCAGATTATTACCGTTGGGAATGTGGCAGAGGGGGCTCGGGTGGCGGGTTTTGCCACTCTTTTTTATTGGCTGACAAAAGCTATCTTTCAGATTCCAATTGGGAATTACCTTGATAAAAATCACGGCGAAATTGATGACTTTTGGTTTTATGTGATAGGGGTGGCAATAACGGGGCTGGTGCCTTTTGGATTTATATTTTCTTACATGCCGTGGCATATTTATGTGCTCCAGATAATTCATGCTTTCGGGATGTCTATGGTGGTGCCTTCTTCTTATGCGATATTTATAAGGCACGCTGACAAAGGCAGAGAGGCCTACGAAAGCAGTTTAGACAGCACGCTTTTGGGAATAGGCGCCGGTGTTGCCGGAGCAATTGGCGGAATTTTGGTAGGATACATAGGCTTTAAACTGATATTTATATTGACCGGAACGCTTACATTTATTTCGGTTTTATTCATATTTGCAGTAAGAAAAGAAATGCTTCCCAAAGTGCCCCAGAAAATCCATAACATTCCAATTGGTAAGAACTCTATTAAATGAATAACCAAGAACTGGCGAAAATTTTCAATGATATGGCAAGGTTCTTGGAAATGGAAGGAGTGGCTTTCAAACCTTATGCTTTTAATAAAGCGGCAGATTCGCTGGAATCTTTAAAAGAAGATGTCGGAGATATTTACAGGCGGCAAGGCACAAAGGCATTAATGGAAATCCCGGGCATCGGCAAATCAATTGCCGGTCATATTGAAGAATATCTTAAAAATGGGAAGGTTGCAGACTACGAAAAGTTCAAGAAAAAAATGCCTCTGAAAATGGACGAACTCGTAAGGGTAGAGGGACTGGGTCCCAAAAAAATAAAAGTGCTTTATCAAAAACTTGGAGTTAGCGATTTAAAATCTTTAGAAAAAGCGGCTTTAGCTCACAAAATTGCGCCGATATTCGGTTTTGGAGAAAAAACAGAAAAAAATATTTTGCAGGGGTTGGAATTTTTAAAAAGAGACAAGGGAAGATTTGGTATTTGGGAAATAATGCCTGTTGCCAGAGATATTCAAAAAAAGTTAGAAAATTTAAAAGAGGTGAAAAAAGTAAGTTTAGCCGGCTCTTTGCGTAGAAAAAAAGAAACAATTGGCGATGCGGACTTTTTGGTTGTTTCGGAAAATGCAAAAAAGGTAATGGACTTTTTTTGCAGCTTGTCGGGCATTGAAAAAATCTGGGGCAGGGGCGGCACTAAAGCATCTGTGAGAATGAAAGTGGGCTTTGATATGGATTTAAGAGTGGTTCCCGCTAAAAGCTACGGAGCGGCCTTGCAGTATTTTACGGGCTCTAAGGAGCACAATATAGCAACCAGAAAAATTGCCATTGAAAAAGGGCTAAAGTTAAGCGAATACGGGCTTTTCTGGGGAGCCAAAATGATTGCCAGCCATACCGAAGAAGATATTTATAAAGAGCTTGGCATGGAATGTCCTCCACCTGAAATAAGAGAAAATACGGGAGAAATTGAAGCGGCTTTGGCGGAAAACTTGCCTAATTTAGTTGAATTGCAAGATATAAAAGGAGATTTGCACTGCCACTCAAACTGGAATGGAGGAGAACATTCAATTGAAGTAATGGCAAAAAATGCGATGGAAAAAGGGTACGAATATATTGGTATTTCCGACCACTCAAAAACACTGAAAATTGAAAACGGCTTGGACGAAAAAAAACTTTTAAAGCAAAATGAGTATATTAAAAAACTAAATTCAAAATTCAAGGTTCAAAAGCAACCTTCGGGAGTCTCTGCGGGTCCAGCAAAGTTTCGCATACTGCATGGCTGTGAAGCAGATATTTTAAAAGACGGGTCAATGGACATTAAAAACGAAGTGTTGGAAAAGTTAGACTATGTTATTGCCTCGGTTCATCTAAACGCTAAAATGGAAAGAAGTGAAATGATGGCGCGGATTGAAAAAGCGATGAAAAATCCAAATGTAGATATTTTAGGCCACCCGACAGGAAGAATTGTAAATAAAAGGGACGAATATCAAATTGACTTTGATAAAATGCTTGCCATCGCCAAAACAACAGGGACTATTTTGGAAATTAATTCTTCGGCTCGGATGGACTTGCGTGATTTTTACATCAGGCGGGCAAAAAATGAAGGAGTTAAAATGATTATCAATACCGATTCTCATAAAAAAGAGCAGATGCTGCTGATGGAGTACGGGGTAGCACAAGCCCGTCGGGGCTGGTGTGAAAAATCTGATATAGTTAACACGCTCTCAATTGAAGAATTATTGAAAAGTTTAAAGTAATATGCCCGAGAAATCAAAATCACAAGAATTCAGAAGCGAGCTTTCAGAAAGAATTAAGGAAACTTCAAAAGACCAAAGAGGGGAGATTTTAGATAAAGCCAAAGAAACGCCAGAATATTGGCAAGCAAGAACTGAAAAAGTTAAAGAACGACAAGATGAAGAAGAAATTGATGATGGGTTAGGTGTGTTGATGAAAAAGAAGACTATTTACCACGGTTCTGGGACAAGCGGAATAGAAAAATTTGA
>CAYJVF010000012.1:0-7638 GCA_964373565.1 uncultured Candidatus Saccharibacteria bacterium | reverse complement strand
CAAGAACATAAAATTTTATAAATTTTCATGCCGCGAGAAAAGTCAGCAGGGGCAATTATATTTAGAATAGCAAATGGTGAGCCTCACTATTTGCTTTTGCATTATCCCTCGGGACATTGGGAATTTGCCAAAGGGCATATTGAAGAAGGCGAAAACCCAGAACAAGCTGCCAAGAGAGAAATAGAGGAAGAAACGGGGATTAAAAATATAACATTAGTTCCCAATTTTAAAGAATATTCAAAATACTTTTTTAAGAAAAACTATGATTTAGTAGGCGAGGCCAAAAAAACCGCGCCGTGGGTTTTTAAATTGGTGGTTTTTTATTTGGCCGAAACAAAGACAGAAAATGTTGTAATATCAAAAGAACATAAAGGTTTTACATGGCTTCCCTATGAGCAAGCGATTAAAAAACTAACCTTTAAAAACGCCAGAGAATTACTAAAAAAATCTAATGAATACCTTATTTCAAGAAAAAGTTTACAGGGTAGTTAGAAAAGTTCCCGAAGGAAAAGTGTTGACCTACAAACAGATTGCCGAAAAAATTGGTAATCCAAATGCCACTCGCGCCGTGGGAAGCGCTTTAAACAAAAATTACGATTCAAATATTCCGTGTCATAGAGTCGTACAAAGCGATGGAAAATTAGGAGGATATAATAAGGGCGTTAAAAAGAAAAATGAATTATTGAAAAAAGAAGGATATTTAAAGTAACGAAAAACCGCCGAGAGGCGGTTTTTCGTTACTTTGTTGATTTCACTTCCTCAACAATTTCCTTAAAAATATCAGGGCGTTTTACAATCAGCTGGGCCAAGATTTTCCTGTCAATTTCAATATTTTTTTTCTTTAAACCATGAATCAATCTTGAGTAATTAATGCCCAGTGCCCGCGCGGCGGCGTTAATTTGCAATTGCCATAACTGCCTGAAATCTCGTTTTTTGACTTTTCTATCTCGGTACGAATAAGTCCAGGCATGGCGCAGGGCGTCTTTTGCCAACTTGTATTTTGACTTCCTGCCGTATTTAAAACCCTTGGCATGTTTTAGCAGATGCTTTCTATGTTTATGAGCTGTTTTTCCCTTTTTTACTCTTACCATATTAAATATATTTTCTTATTTTTCTGATATCAGAACTGGACAAGGCAATCCACTTTCTTCCTTTTCTCCTTGCTTTGCCCGATTTTTTTGCACGGTAATGGTCTTGGCCAGAAAGCCTTCTTAAAATCTTTCCTGTCTTTGTAATTTTAAAGCGTTTAGTTAGTGATTTTTTTGTTTTCATTGCAAAAACGAATTTCGCGAACTAAAACGAATTTTCACGAAGGCGCGAATGCGTATTCGTGATTCGTGTTTATTCGTCATGCATTCGTGTAATTCGTTATTTCCTTGAGATAATCATCGTGAATCCCCTTATTTCTCTTTTTAGTTCTCTTTCTATTTTTATTGGTGTTAGCGAAGATACGGCTTCTAAAAATACTTCAACTTTCTTTTTAGCAAATTCTCCCATTGCTTTCTCCCTGCCTTTCAATACCATTCCAACTTTCACTTTATCCCCCTCTTTTAAAAACTTTTCTGCCTGCTTGGCTTTTACTTCAATATCGTGGGGAGAAATTTTAAAGCTAAGTTGTATTTCTTTTAATTTTGACTCTTTGGTGCCCGCTTTTATTTTTCTTTCTTTTTTCTGTTGAGAATAAAGGTATTTTCCGTAATTTGAAATTCGGCAGACGGGGGGAATTACTTTTTCCGTTACTTGTATTAAATCTAATCCCTTTGATTTAGCCAAATCAATAGCATCAAAAATGTTCATTACTCCTAATTGTTTTCCTTCTTGGTCTACTACTCTCACCTCTTTTGCCCTTATGAAATTGTTGACTAAGATTTTTTCCAAATTTAAGTATTTTAGTGGAAGTGGCGGTTTTGAAACCGCGTGCAAATGAATTTTTAAAATAATTCTACAAGCTTATCTCATTTTATTTTTGAGTATTAGTAGTAAATGAGAAAAACTTTAATACCCCTATCCTCTTTGTATTTCCGGCCTTAGAGGAAAGGCCGTTTTTTCCTTACGATATAACACTTTTATCCGCCTATAAGGAGTTAGCGGTAAAAATGCAGCATTTAGGCAAAAGCCAATGCTGGTTGCTTCTTAGTAAATAAGTTTGCAATTATTTTTTCCCAAAGTTTTATGAGATTTGAGAATACTCAGCTTGCTTATTTTAAAAAAGAACATTTGTCGAAACATTCACTCCCGTAAACTTAATTCTCTCATTGTCTGCCTCTCAACATCCCTGCTTTTTATCTTTTCTTTTTTGTCATATTTCTTTTTTCCTTTGGCGAGTCCAAACTCAAGTTTTATCCTACCATTTTTGTCATAAACTTTCAAGGGTATTAAAGAAAGTCCCCTCTCATTTGCCTTGCCAAAAAGGTAATTTATCTCTTTTTTATTAAGCAATAACTTCCGGGGTTGTTCGGGATTATAGTCGGCCGGGACGTTTTTGGGCTGATAGGCGGGGATTTTGGCGCCAATAAGGTGGGGCGTGGCGGCGCCGCGAAACACGATATAGGACCCCGTTAAATTAATGCGCCCCGTACGGATGGATTTTACCTCTTGGCCAATCAAAACCAGCCCGGCTTCATATTTTTCCAGAATTTCGTAGTCAAAATAGGCCTTCTTATTTTCCGAGTAGACATTCATTCGTCTACTGTATCATTTTATTGACTTTATGTAATTATTGACGAATAATTCATAATAATGTATTCTGGTAGTTAGTTCTTTCATCTGCACATGTTTTCTTGGTTAACGTTTGACCAAGGGTGTGTCCCATGGGAATGGTAGATTAAGGATGCTCAACATGAGTAGCAATGGTCTAAAGAAAAAGTTGATTGATGCTCTTTCGCAGAAAGAGGTTCTTATCCTTGCCCGGTTGATAGTTGCCCTTTGTGGACCGAAGGGTTCACATCTATTGGCAGAAAGATATTTATCCAATGTAAGCGTAAAAACATTATTCGGATTTTTGCACAAAGAGTTATTTGGCCGATGGGGATGCGCCAAAACAGACTTTATCAAGGTTATGGAAAATCTTGACCAAGTAAAAAATATGTTGCAAGAATCTGCTGCTAAGAGTTACCACTTCTCAAAAAAGCCGAGTAATGATCTTTTGATTTATCCTCAAATGCCAAAAGAGTTGCAGGTTAGTAATGGTATCATGAAAAACGTTTTGGTTGCTGCGCATGCATGGGAAAGGTTTTGCGAGCGTTTTCGTCCAAAAGAAAACAACCCAGACAGGATTGTCGCTTCAATACAGGCATCTTTTGATAGGGCACAGGCAGTTACTTTAAAAAGGGGCCACGAGGTTTATCGGCTAATCACCAATAACTTTGTGGAGAGCGAGTACCTTTTTGATCAGATTCTTAAATGTCGTTTTGTGGTTATTCCAGAAAACGGCAAATTCACCCTAGTTACCGTAGAGGCTTCTTAATAGACGATAAATCTCCGGTAGATAGTTTCACCGTTTGGCATTTTTCGGCATCGGACAACGTTCGATGCCTTTTAATTACAAGATTTAACCTTCTCGAGCGATGGTAATCCCCCAGACGGATTTGGCGCCCGCGTCCCGCAGGACGCGGGCGCATTCTTCCATGGTGGAGCCGGTGGTGTATACGTCGTCTACTAAAAATATTTTCTTTCCTGCAATTTCAGCGGGATTTTTTGTTGCAAAAGCATTTTTTACATTTTCTTGGCGTTCTTTGGCGGAAAGTTCGGTTTGGGAGGAGGTTTTTTTGATTTTTACTAAATTATTCATTATAGTTGGGACATTAAGGGCGTGTCCCAACTCTTTTGCTAGTTCTTCCGATTGATTGTATCCTCTTCTTTTCTGCTTTGATAGCTCCATCGGCACCGGTGTTAAAATACAGTCTTTTAGATTATTTTTACCAACCAAGAAAAGGTGCTCGACAATAATTTCGGCCAAATCTTTTGCCAGCCCCTTCAAATGTGGCTCATATTTAAACTGGTAAATAACTTTTTTAGTCAAAAGTTTTTCCTTGTAGGGCAAAGCAAAGTAAAGTCCAGAAAGTTTCTTGTCTTGGCATCGGCTACATTTGCCTTGGTCGGCCGCAGGTAGTCTAATGGGAAACTTTTGGCAAAGGCAATAGTTATATTCTGAAATATCCAGAGTTGATTTGCAGTCGTAGCATAAAAAACTGCCCTCTTTTTTGCATCCAAGGCAAAATTTGGGAAAAAAAATGTCTAGTAAAAAATCTCTGACATTATCCACACCCTTGAAAGTTATCATTGAATGTTTGTTTATAGTATAATTAATTCAATACGCTTTCAATGTTGGTTTTTTTGTTGTTAAAAAAGTAATTGAGATGGTTGCAAAAGTCGCTTTTGAGGATAAATTCATTTTTTCCGAATCTGGAAATTTGATAGAATTTGGAGGTTTATGCTTGTCATAAGCTGACAAATTATAGCAAATTTATAGACGGAAAAAATGAATTTAGGCCAAATGTGGACTTTTGCAACCATCTCAATGGATAAAAAATGAATATTAAAAATATTTTTAAAAACCCCCTAAGCGCCCTTTTTCCTAAAAGGATGGTGGGAATAGATATTGGCACTTCTTTTGTGAAAGTAGTGGAAATTTCCAAGTGGGGAGAAGGCAAAACTTTAGAAAATTACGGGGAATTAGGGGCAAATTTTATTTCACAAGAACCATTGCTGAACGCTAAAAAATCAGGCAGCCTTTTTTCGGCTGAGCCAATATCAAAAGCGATTAGGGCAATCCTAGATGAAGCTAAAATAAAAACCAAATCGGCTATTTTCTCAATTCCCGACTTTTTTACTTTTTCAACCTCTTTTGAAATACCAGATATGCCTCAAAAAGAAATTGCCGGCGCCATAAGGTACAATGCGTCACAATATCTTACTTTGCCCGTTTCAGAGGTGACGCTGGATTGGAAAATAATACCAAGTTCAAAAGAAGAAAAATCCGCTCTTAAAGTTTTTTTGATAGCAGTACCCAATCAAATTATCCACGAATACCAAAAAATAGCAGGGGGAGCCAACCTGGAAGTATATGCTTTGGAAGCTGAAGCCTTGAGCATTACAAGGTCTTTAATAAAAAACAATCTCAAAACCGTTTGTCTGGTGGATATTGGCACGCAAAGTTCTACGGTCAATATAATTGACAGGGGTTTTTTGCAGAGAAGCTATAGCTTTAACTTTTACGCAAACAAACTGGCTGGCGCGATATCTTCAGCTTTGGGAATCAGCTTAGAACAGGCCGAAGAAATAAAAAACAAAGAAGGGGTGCTTTCTCATAATTCCAATGTGACAGAGACCCTGTACCTTTTAATAGACTCTCTGTTGAGAGAAATAAAATCTGTTTCGGCTGAATTTTACCAAGCTGAAAAAAAAGCAGTCCAAGAAATCTATTTAACGGGAGGGACGGCAAATATGCCCGGCCTAAAAGAGTATCTTGCAGAAAGTCTGCAGAAAAAAGTGTATGTGCCAAATTGTTTTTCTGATTTTCTCTATCCGCCGATATTGGAAATTTCCCTAAGAGAAATGAATCCAAGATTTTCGGCGGCCGTAGGAGTTTCTTTAAGCGGACTGGAGCCTTAAATTGTATTTTTTAAAAAATACGCAATATGAATTTTTTAGGAAAATTAAATTTGGTGGATAGTGTGAAAAAAAGCGCCTTGACGATTGATGTTATTTTTTACTTTTTAATTGGATTGTTGGCGGTACTTGTTTTTTCCTACGGAGCGCTTTTTATTAAAGCCCATTTTCAGGCTAATCAGATAAATACTTTAGATCAAATGATAGCCGGCTATGGTTCAGACAAGCAAAAAGAGCAAGAGAAAGAAGTTCTTTTAAAAGCTAAAACCATAGAAGATTTTTCTCTTATAATTTCAAAACACAAATTAACTACTAAAATTCTTGAATACATAGAAAAAAATACTCTGGCAAATGTCTGGTTTTCTAGTTTTGCCATGATCCAAGCATCTGATTCTTCTGCCCAGATAAATCTTTCCGGGGAAGCCGAAAACATGGAAGCTTTAAGCAAACAATTTAATATTTTTGAAAGAGACAAAGAAAATGTAACCAACATAGGCGCGATGAATTCAGTGCTTTCAACTGGGGGCAGAATTAAATTTAATTTCAACATTTCTTTAAGCCCAAAGGTTTTCGGTTATGAAAATTCCATAAATGTCCCACTAAAACCTAATGCCAAAGAAAATTCTGTTTTGCAAAGCCAAGAAAGCGTTATAAAAACAGGAAATTAAAATGGATATAAACAAGCCAGTTTCATCAGCAATTATTTTCATCGTGATACTCGTTGCGGGATTCCTTTTTGTTATGCCAAAATATAAAGAATTAAGCCGGCTTAATAATCTTTTAGTCTTAAAACAAGCAGAATATGAAGGGAAGTCGGCTTATTATAAAAAAATCTTAGATGCCTTGGATTCTTTGGGGGAAAAGAGTTTGCAAATACAAAAAATAGAAAGTTCTTTGCCGGAAAAAGTTTCCATAGCTTCTCTGCTTTATTTTTTAGAGTTAAGGGGCGTTGAAAATGGGATGACCGTAAAATCAATCAGCGCCTCGCAGGTCGGGTTGACGCAAGCGACTTCCAATAAATCATCTGCCAGCAATTCAACCGCAAAGCAAGTAAGAAACATCAGTTTTTCGTTGGATCTATCGGGAAGCTATGCGGGCCTCAAAAACTTTTTAAAGTCACTGGAAGAGTCAAGCCGTTTATTCCAAGTGGACAATTTATCGTTTTCATCAATTGGAGCCGGCTCTCCAGTCCAACCAAAAAAACAGCTTGGGTTATATAGTTTTAAAATGAATATCAAAACGCAAGCGTATTAAAATATCAAAAATCAAATATCAAATATCAAAATAACACTCGAAATTAAGAATACTCACATTGCAACCTTAACGATCGTTAGAGCTTTGGTGCTCTCAAATTTATAAATTTTGATTTTTAATATTTAATTTTTGATTTTAGAAAAGCGCCTATGGCCATAGTATTCATATCACCCCAAAAAAAACGCAGAAAGTTCGTATTAGCCATCGGATTGGTTGTTTTTCTTGCTATCATAGCGGTGCCGGTCGCAGTTTTTTTTGAAGATGCGAAAAGTTTTTTAATAGGCGCGCCCTTAAAACAAAATATCAGCGCGCAGGAAGTTAAAATAAATCTTAAAGCAATTAATTCCAAGGAATTAGAAAATTTAAAACTATTTGAAGAATTAAAGACAGAATTTTTTTACACGGCAAAAAATCAGCAGGCAGAACAGATTTCGGGAAGTATTTTTGCCGTTAGCAAAAAAAGCGTCATAGAACAATTAAATGAGATAGACTTAGAGGTGCTGGAAATAAATCAGGCAAATGCTGGCAGACAAGAGCCGTTTTCTCCATACTAAAAGTTAGAAAATATGCTTGTCATATTTTATAATTCCTAATTTCTAAAATATAGACCTCTTGCAAAATAAGCTTTTGCCTGCAAACCGCATATTTTTGCTAAAAATTCGCTATAACTTTTGTGCGTAGCGCAAGGCTACGCCCAAAAATTCTATCAAATTTTTATCTACTTTGAATTACGAAATGGACAATAAAAAGAATATTTCTTGTCTTTTCCGAGAC
>CAYJVF010000011.1:0-11854 GCA_964373565.1 uncultured Candidatus Saccharibacteria bacterium | reverse complement strand
TCATAAATTATTTTTAAATCCATATATTAAGTATTGTCCCATTCACTAAGAGAAATTCCTGCCTGTTTTAATATTTCTGCAACAAGGTGTTTTGAAATATCACCACGATGAGGATTGGGAATATGAACTTTTAATTCTTTCTTAATCATAAACAAATGACGGCCTCCAGAATAGGGGCCATCAAATCCAAGTTGTTTGAATTTTTGAACTAATTTCCGCCAAGAAATATTTTTAAGCATGTATCTGGCTACCAATTTTTACTTCAAAACCGGGTACTTTTTCCCTGGAACTAATTTTTAGCAAAAACCAATCTTCCAGGACTTCTTTAAGTTCTTTTCGGCAGTCTTCCAAATTTTTGGCACTGGCCCAAACGCCTGGCACTCCCTTAACTTCACCAAAATAGCTGCCATCCTTAAGGAGTTTGTATTTCGCTAATTTTAATTTTTTCTCAATGTATTCATTAAACATATTTTTGCAATTGGTTATATTTTAAGGCTACCATACTTTTAAAGTGAGGACAAACTTTTTTCTAGTCGAATTAATAAATAAGGCCCGCGTTTCCCTGCGGGCCACTTGCATTGTTTATTCCCAATGTTCCTCTTCGTCGGGAAGAGGAAATTCATAGCGCAGTAACTCTAGATCCTCGTAGGTCAAACCATCTCGCATTATCCTATCAATTTGCTCGCCGACTGCTTCTTCTATCTTTGAGCACTCTTCTTCAAGGTCATTTAACATTTGATTGCAGGCTACGCGGTCGGGGAATGTTTCCCCAAACACTTCCCTTGACTCATAGCAGGTGACTTGCCACCAATCATGGGCTTCGTTGGGGAAGTGTTTTAGATAACCTTCGACAACGCTTTTTGATAGGGCGCGATACCTGGCATGTTGATCAACTAAACTTAATGGATTTGACATACGATACCCTCAAAATAGAGGAACTTGAAAGAACTATTTTACGGTGGGCGGTATAGGATTCGAACCTATGAACCTTCCCGACGTCAACGGGACGCTCTACCAACTGAGCTAACCGCCCGATTTGTGCTCCCACCAGGATTCGAACCTGGAACCTATTCGATATAAGCGAAGTGCTCTGCCGTTGAGCTATGGGAGCATGCAGTTCTACGTACTAGTACGTAGAACTGTCCTCTTTTTTATTTTTTCCGCGTAATTCTGCGTGGGTTTCCGCGTTTTTCCGCGACACTTTTCCCGTTTTTTAAATTCTTCTTGCCTATGATTTTCTCAAATTCTTCTCTTTCTATAGTTTCTTTTTCAATTAAAGTCCTGGCTATTTTTTCCAAAAGAGCCTTCTTTTTGCGTACTATTTCCATAGCCCCTTTTTCGGCTTCTTTTATAATATTTTCAATTTCTTTGTCAATTTTTTCTGCCACTGCTTCAGAATAATTTCTCTGTTCTGAAATTTCTCTGCCCAAGAAAACCAGTTCGTCTTTGTCGCCGAAAGATATCGGTCCCAAAGAAGACATTCCATATTCTTTTACTATTTTTCTTGCCAATTCAGATGCCTTGACTAAGTCATTGGCCGCGCCAGTTGTCATCTCGCCAAATTTTAGTCTTTCTGCCGCAAATCCTCCAAACAAAGTTGCAATTTCAGCCATAAATTGAGTTTTTGTGCGCATTTTATTTTCTTCTGAAGGAACATGCAGGGTGTAACCAGCGGCCATTCCTCGGGAAATTATAGAAATTTTTCTGATCGGCTCTGTGCCCGGAATTGATGAGGCAACCAAAGCGTGTCCAGCCTCGTGATAGGCGGCAATCTCCTTTTCTTTTTTCGACAAAATGTGGCTCTTCCTTTCTGGACCAAGCAAAACCTTTTCAATGGCTTCTAAAAAGTCTTTCTGAAAAACTTTATTTTTATTTTGTCTGGCGGCCATTAATGCGGCCTCGTTGGCTACATTAGCCAAGTCCGCTCCGGAAAAACCGGGAGTCCTTTCGGCAATTTCTTTAAAGTGAATGTTATCGGCCAAAGGTTTTTCTTTTGAATGAATTTTTAAAATAGCTTCGCGGTCATGCACATCTGGCGGGTCCAAAATAATTTTTCGGTCAAACCGACCCGGGCGCAGTAATGCTGGGTCTAAAATATCTGGTCGATTGGTAGCCGCGAGAATAATGACGCCGGTTTCTTTCTCAAATCCATCCATCTCTACAAGAATCATGTTAAGGGTTTGCTCTCTTTCGTCGTGTCCCCCTCCAATGCCGGCTCCCCGATGGCGACCGATGGCGTCAAGTTCATCAATGAAAACAATGGATGGCGATGCTTTCTTTGCTGTTCCAAACAAATCGCGCACCCTGCTGTTGTGTAAAAGAATTGGCCTTGCTTGGCCTCCGAAAAATGCCTCATTGTCGCAACCGCATAAATCGTATACATATCCATTATGCGATTCTTTTATTACCTCTTGCACTATCGGTTTTTTAAATTGATTTGGAAATCCATCAAAATCAATAAATGGATTTGCTGTTTTTCCAATTTTCAATGTCCACGATATAGTTTCTGGGAGCAGTTTTTTCTTGCCCACGATGGTTCTGCCTGCTTTTGCAACACTTCTTGCCATGCTCGCTTGGATGTTGTGCATAGCACAGAGCCAAGAAAGTTCGAGAATTAATTGCTTACTCACCGAACTCATGGAAAGGTGTTTTTCTTTGCTAATAAATCCATCACCATCAGAGTATCCTTGAAGATATGCCAGAAAATGTTTTTTGGACAAGTCCCATAAAAACTCGGGAATATGCTTGTGGTGGCTCCCGTTTCCGCAAGACTTGGTAAAGAACGTTGCGAGGGGCTTGGAAAAGTACTGTATCCTTAAACTATGGTCGGCGGTTTCCTCTATGCGCGGCTCTAAGTAAAAGATACGCCTCATTAAATCAATACAATCCTGATGCAAATCTTTTTCGTGGATGCCAAACACAAATTCTATGCAGTATTCCATAGTTCTGCCTTCCGCGGTATAATATCCCAGTATCTTTAATAGCTCCGGGGTAACTTCTATATTCGAAGGAATATTCGCTTTTGAGGGGGATGCTTTTTTAGACAAAAGACGCGAAAAAACCAACCCCCTTTGCCATAGGCTCACGGTCATTTGCGATACGCCGACTTTTTCCGCAATATCATGCTGGTAGAGCACTCCTTTGCTTTTTAGAGCATACTGGTACCCACTGAAGACTTCAGGGCTATCCTCCCAAATTGGTAATGTTACAAGATTATCTTGTTGGGCAAATAATGTATTTTTTACTTTATGAGTAGTGCCCATGCCCTGCTTGAAAACACTTCGTACTTTAAATGGCAAGGCAACTAAAATATCTCCAGGTTTTATTTCAGACGTTTTCTTACATACTACGCGATTCTTATTCCTGACAAAAACGCTATGGTCACCTGTGGTTTTTACGGCACCTCCCAAAAACTTAACAGTATATAATTCATTTACTTTGTGGCGATACACTCCACGCACTTTTTTCCATTCGCTTGAGGTGAAAAATTTACCTCCGCTTGAAAAATTTGCTCCTAGCGTCTGAACGCCTTCTACCGATTTCAAACCCTCCTGTTCCTTTTCATAAAAGGCGTCAATAAATTCAGATATGGGCATTAGTCTCGTCTTGCCCATGGTTTTTATTAACACATTAGTATTGCCAGCAACGCTAGCGCCTACGCCAACAAACATTTCCACAAACTCCGATCCAGAAATAGAAAAAAATGGCACATTGGCCTCACCGGCAACGGCGCGAGCCAAAAGCGTTTTTCCGACGCCAGCACCCCCGACCAAAAGAACTCCTCGTGGGATTTTTGCTCCCATAGCAATGTATTTTTTAGGGAATTTTAAAAAGTCTACAATTTCCACCAATTCTTCCTTAGCCTCTTTGAGGCCCGCCACATCTTTAAAGGTAACTCTCTCTTTATTGTTGGGATCGGCGCCAAAAATTCTGGCCTTTGACCTTGTAAAATCAAACATTTGCATAGCTCCAGATCTTGTTTGTTTTAGCATTGTCCACAGAAAAAATCCAATTAAAAGTAGTGGCAAGATTCCGTAAAGCAAAGCGGGCAAAAGCCAGTTCCAAACATTTTCTTTTTCTGGTTCAGCTGAAATTTCCAATTGACTAAGTCTTGATTGATTTACACCGATATTTATTAAAAGTTCTGGTAAAACAGAATTGGACTCCTTCATTGATTGCGCCCCGCTGTCGTCTTTGTAAGTTATTTCTATATTTTGTCCCGATACAGTGATTTTTTTGACTTTTTCCGAATTAATGTCTTCAACTAACTTGGAAAGAGAAATTTGATTTGACTTTTCGCCGGGTATATAAAACAAACTGAAAATGGCTCCTAAAGATAATAGAATTAAAATTACAAAAATTATGTTTTTAATAAGAGGGTTTAGTTTCATCGTTTGATTGGAATTTAGAATATAGTATTCAGAAGTTAGAATTCTGAATAACTTTCCTAAATTCTATATTCTGTATTCTATATTCTGTATTCTATTCTAACTTCTAACTACTAAATTCTGCATTCTAATAAGAATGATATCACAGAAAAAAATATTTTCAACAGAGAAGAAAAAATGGCTAGTACGTTACATTGGCCATTTTTTCTGGTATTTATTTTTTGATAACAAGTTTCAGATTCATCTTATGTTCTTTTGGATCAACAAGCAGTATTTCAAAGTCATAACTTTCTTCTGTCCTTAACAAAGACTCCATTTCTTCCTGCGAAGCGAACTCGGAAACATGGCAGAGCCCGCGAATTTTTGGAATTATTTCCACAAAAGCGCCGAATGAGTTAAAAGAAATAACCTTGCCCCTTATAATGTCCCCTTTTTTCATTTCTTTTTCTACCTTATCCCAAGGGTTTTCCTTTAGAGCTTTAATAGATAAAAATACCTGGCTATTTTTAATTTCTATGATTTTAGCTTTTACAACATCTCCCACCTTTACAATTTCGGCGGGGCTCTGCACAAGCTGCCAATCTAATTCAGAAATGTGAATCAATCCTTCCACTTCATCTGCAAGGTCAACACCGGCAGAAAATTTTACAAAAGCTCCAAAATCGGCAATCCCGGTAATTCTTCCATCAACCACATCGCCTGCTTTGAAATTTTTAAGGATTTCCTTTATAGCTTGTTCTCCTTTGGCTTTTTCAGATAAAATTAATTTGCCCTCTGAAGCCAATAGGTCCAAAATTTTCACCTCCAAAGTTTTGCCGATAAATTTTTGCAATTCCTTTAAAATTTTGGTCTTATCGGCATCCGCAACTCTTGGGTAATTTTCAGGAGATAATTGAGAAACGGGCAAAAAAGCCTGTATGCCATTGACAGAAGTCAAAAGTCCGCCCTTATTTACGCCGGTAATTTTTACCTGAACCAATTCTTCTTTATTTTTTATTTCCTGAAGTTTTTGCCAGCCCAAATCTTTGGCCGCTCCTTGCAATGAAAGTTCACGGTAGCCGTCTTCGTTTTCAAATTCAACCACTTTAGCTGAAATTGTGTCGCCGATTGCCAAATTCTTTATAGCGTCTTTTGACTGGTAAAATTCCCTGCCAAAAATTATTCCTGTGCCCTGCGGCCCCAAATCAACGAATAAAGCCGAGCGATCTTTCGCAACCACTCTGCCCTCTACGATAGACCCGACATGAGGAATTGGCGAAATGTCGTCTTTTTTATCTTCAGTTTTTTTTGTCCCGCGATCGTCTTGCGATTTTACTGGGTTGTCTTCAATTGTCATTTAATTATTTTTTAATAAAAAATGCGCGGTTGTTTTTCCGACATTGCAATGTCCGACATTGCAATACTTCTGCTGCCGCCCAGCAGTGTTAATTAGTAATATTGATATAATACATTATTCTATAAATTTCACAAGTACCACCAAGTGTCACTATAAATAAATATAAATTACATATTGAATTGCAAAAGTGGGTATGGTAAAATTAATTTCATAAAGTTTAAAACTTAAAACTTGAATTTTAACAAGGTTAAGTTTTGTGTTTAATGAAAATTATCTGGGCCGGGCAGTCCTGTTTTCAAATTTCCGTTGCCTCATCTAAGGAAGAACAGGCTAACATTGTTATAGACCCCTTTGGAGATATCGGCTTAAAAATGCCTAATTTTGAGTCTGATATTTTACTTATAAGTCATGAGCATGAAGATCATAACAACGCCAAGACTTTAAAAGGAAATCCTTTTATAATCAATAGTCCGGGTGAGTATGAAATAAAAGGAGTATTTATAAAAGGCATTAAATCTTTCCATGACGACAGTGAGGGAAAAGAGAGGGGTCAGAACACAATATACACAATTGAGGTGGAAAGTATGCGCCTTTGCCACTTGGGCGACTTAGGACAGAGCCATTTGACCGATGGACAATTGGAGGAGGTTGGGACAATTGACATTTTAATGATTCCTGTTGGAGGGGTGTACACAATTGATTCTGAAAAAGCGTCTAAAATCATTGGCCAGATAGAACCCAAAATTGTCATACCCATGCACTACGAATTGCCAAAACTTAAATTTAAATTAGAAAGTGTAAATAATTTTTTAAAAGAAATGGGCAAAAACTCCATTGAGCCGCAGGATAAATTAACGGTAAAGGCTAGTTCTTTACCCAAGGAAGGACAAACAGAAATAGTTTTGTTGAAGCCATGAGAATACAAAATTTAATTGTATGGTTACAAAAACTGCCCGAAAAGAAAAAGAGCGCAGCGTTTTTTTCTATAATGGGATTTGTTGTTCTGTTTTTAATAATTTTTACCTTAATATCAACAAAAAATAATATAAACAAAATAAATAGCGGGATAGGAGCTTTTAAATTACCGAGTTTTAATTTTCCAGAAGATACTTTTGAGAGCAATATTCCTAAAATGAACGATATTTTAGAAGAAAATTTTCCCGAAATGCAAGAAAATAGCCAGCTCATACCTGATGCCCAAAACTTAGAAAGCGAAAATGCAACAGGGGAAAATATGGAAGCTTTTTTTATAGATGAAAATTAAAAATACCCGCAGAAGAGCACAGCTCTCATGGATTAGATAAATGCCAAAGCAACAGGAAAATAAAATTTCATTGGGAAGGGTGGATAAAAGAGAAATAGTGCAGGAATTAAAAGAATCATATATTGATTATGCTATGTCTGTTATTGTCGCAAGAGCCTTGCCGGATGTCAGGGACGGATTAAAACCGGTGCATCGAAAAATTCTCTATGCAATGCACGAAATGGGTTTAGCGTCTTCGGCAAAATTCAGAAAGTGCGCGGCGGTAGTGGGTGAAGTAATGGCAAAATTCCATCCTCACGGAGACATGGCAATTTATGATGCTCTCGTCAGAATGGCTCAAGATTTTAACATGCGCTACCCATTAATAAATCCTCAAGGAAATTTTGGTAGCCAGGACGGGGACGGATCTGCCGCGAGCCGATACACGGAGGCGAAATTATCAAAAATCGGAGAGGCATTGCTTCATGATATTGAGAAGGAAACGGTGAATTTCACTGATAATTATGATGGGACAAGGCAAGAACCCATAGTTTTACCCTCCCCTCTTCCTCAACTTCTTTTAAACGGTTCTTTGGGCATTGCGGTGGGAATGGCTACAAATATTCCGCCTCACAATTTGACAGAATTAATTGACGCTATCGTTTACTTAATAGACAGTCCAAAGGCGCAAACTCCAGATTTATTTCAGTTTATTCAGGGTCCGGACTTTCCGACAGGCGGCATAATGTACGATCAAAAAGAAATAATCACGGCCTATTCGCAGGGGAAGGGTTCAATTATAGTAAGGGGAAAGGCGGAAGTTATAGAGAAAAAGGACGGCGTAGACCAAATTGTAATATCTGAAATACCTTATCAGGTCTTAAAATCTTCTTTGGTTGAAGAAATGGCTAATTTAGTTTCAGAAAAGAAGGTTGAGGGCATAAAAGACATAAAAGATTTGTCCGATAGGCAGGGCATGAGCATTATTATTGACATTAAAAAAGGGTATGAGCCCCAAAGGGTTTTAAATAAGCTCTATAAATTTACTAATCTTCAAAAAACCTTCCACTTGAATTTACTGGCTTTGGTTGACGGCATTCAGCCGGAGATTCTTTCCATTGCCGATGTCCTAAAGTACTTTATTGTCCATAGGACAGAAGTGATTACAAGAAGGACAAAATTTGACTTAGATAAAGCCAAAGACAGAGAACACATCTTGCAGGGGTTAGTGATTGCCTTAAAAAATATTGATGCGGTTATTGCTGTAATTAAAAAATCGGAAGACAGAGAAGATGCTAAAAACAATTTAATAAAAAAGTTTAAACTAACCGAAAGGCAGACAATTGCTATTTTGGAAATGAAGCTTCAAACTTTGGCTGGTTTGGAAAGAAAGAAAATAGAAGACGAATTAAAAGAAATTTTAGAGAAGATAAAAGAATTGACGGTAATTTTAAAAAACCCAGAAAAAGTAAAGTCAATAATTAAAAAAGAACTGCAGGAATTAAAAGAAAAGTTTGGAGATAAGCGAAGGACGAGGCTGGTAAAGCAAAAATTGGGAGAAATTGCTGAAATTGACCTTGTCCCATTGGAAGAAACAATGATAACCTTAACTACGGGCGGCTACATTAAAAGAATAAATCCCGATACTTACAAAATACAGAAAAGAGGGGGCAAGGGAATAATGGGCATGAAAACAATGCAAGATGACATTGTTGAACATTTTCTCTTTGCTTTGACCCATGATAACCTTCTTTTCTTTACCGATTCGGGGAAAGTTTTCCAAACGCAGGTTTATGAAATACCAGAGGGCGCCAGGGTGGCCAGAGGAAGGGGGCTTTTGAATTTCCTTGAACTTTCAACTGAAGAAAAAGTTTTATCTTTGGTTCCAACTGAAAAAAACCAGCAAGAGAGCGAGTCTGCTAAAAAGTATCTGGTGATGGTCACAAAAAACGGACGAATTAAAAAGACCGCTCTTGAAGAATTTGGAAATGTAAGAAGAAGCGGTATTATTTCAATAAAATTGGAAAAAGGGGATTTATTAAAAAAGGTGGTAAAAACTACGGGTGAAGACGATATTATTTTAGTCACTAAAAACGGCGCCTCGATAAGATTTAAAGAAAAAGATATCAGGCCTATGGGCAGGGCGGCCGCCGGAGTAAGGGGTATTAACTTAAAAAAGGGGGATGAGGTGGCGGGAATGGAGGTTATAGAAAATCAAAAATCAAGTATCAAAAATCAAAAAGAAAAAAATTACTTGCTGGTAGTTATGGAAAATGGCTATGGCAAAAGAACGGAAGTTTCCCAGTACAGAATGCAAGGGAGGGGAGGTTCTGGAATTAAAACGGCAAATATTACAGCCAAAACCGGAAAAATAGTCTTTTCATATATACTAGAAGACGATGCGGCCCAACAGGATTTGATAGTAATTTCTCAAAGAGGTCAGGTGATAAGAACTCCCATAAAATCGATTTCCATTTTAGGCAGAGCGACGCAGGGAGTAAGAATAATGCGATTGGATGCGGGCGACAAAGTAGCCTCGGGGTCGTGCATTGAAGAGTAATATTGGTATAATTTAAAGTTTAATGTTTAAGTTAATTAGTTACTAGTTTAACTAAAAAACAAAAAAATCAAAACTTTAAACCTTAAACCAAAAACTATTATGAGTGAATTCTTAAATATACAAGAAGTATTAAATTTACTTTCTTTAAAAGAAGATATGATTGCAGCCGAATTTGGATGCGGGGCGGCTCATTTTACCATGGCTTTGGCTAAAAAACTTTCTAAGGGGAGTGTGTACGCCCTAGATATTCAGCAAGAAAAATTGTCGGCCCTAAAAGGAAGAATATCTATGGAAAAAGTAAGCAACATATCAACAATCCTTTGTGATTTAGAGGAGCCCAAAGGTTCCACCCTAAAGGATAATTCACTGGATATTGTATTAATCCCCAATGTCTTGTTTCAAGCAGAAAACAAATATGCTATAATCAAAGAAGCTAAAAGAATTTTAAAGCCTAAGGGTCAGTTAGTGGTAATTGATTGGCATAAGCAAAATAAATTTGGGCCTAAAAATGTGGTAGAATTAGAAGAAGTAAAGAAAATGGCTCATTCTTTGGAGTTATCTTTAAAAGAGGAATTTATGTCGGGAGACTATCACTATGTTTTACTATTCATCAAATGAGGGCAGTATATTATAGACCTCTTGCAAAATAAGCTTTTGCCTGCAAACCGCATATTTTTGCTAAAAATTCGCTATAACTTTTGTGCGTAGCGCAAGGCTACGCCCAAAAATTCTATCAAATTTTTATCTAAAAATCTGCAATTTTCGCTTATAAGCTTATTTTGCAAGAGGTCTTATGTTAAAAAAATTAGTTAATAAAAAATTCTATTTATTGTTGGCGTCTATAATGTTATTTATTTTTGCTTTGCCTGTTTTTGCCGGCGTAAGTTTGCCAAATCCGTTGTGCCCGAATTGGGACGGCACTGGCTCGTGTCCGGCAAACTGCGTTTGCACCCTATCGGGCCTCATTAACAATATTGCAACCTATATTACAAATATAATTGGCATATTGGCAACTTTGATGTTTTTGATAGCCGGCATTCTTTTTGTCATTTCCGCGGGAAATCCGGGCAGAGTTGAGACGGCTAAAAAAGCGGCCATATATGCGGCCATAGGGGCGGCAATTGCATTGGCTGGCAAAGGATTAATTGAAGTAATCAAAGCTGTTATAGGATAGGAAGAAATCCGCCATAAAAATTGATTTAAGAAGTCTTTTGAAAAAATTAAAGGTCGAAAATGAGATTTAATAACTTTGAAATTAGAATATATAATGAATAAAAAAATAGTTGCAATAATTAGTTCGGCCATTTTAGTGGCATCGCCTTTGATGGCTTTAGCCGTTCAACCACAGTCAAATGTTGACTTTACGCCTCCTACAACTCAAAATATCAACTTGAAAACAATGATACTCATAATTTTAGACATTGTCTGGTGGGTATTCGTAGGAATTGCCGTTGTAATGTTTATTATAGCCGGCGTTGCCTTCTTGACTGCAAGGGGAGCTCCGGAAGCGGTGGCTACAGCAAGAAACTTTGTGATTTACGGCGCCGTTGGAATCGTAGTAGCCGTATTGGCATTCTCAATCACCTTGATATTGAGAAACACTTTCGGAATTTAATTTTTTACTTAGCTTCGCCCGATTTTATCGGGCGAAGCTAAGTTCGCAGAATTTTATAAACTTAAAAATGAAAATAAATAAAAAAATATTAATTTTATTTTTGGCGCTGGCTTTGCTTATGCCAGTGGTTATTTTAGCCCAACAACAACCAACTTGTTCTGGCGGAGCCGGAGGCACTCAATTTAGCACCACCCTACCACCCTGCTTGCCTACTCCACTTACTAATCTCTGGAATGCAGTCGTTAGAATTTTAAATTTCATTTGGCCGGTATTTGTCGGTTTTGCCATTTTAATGTTTCTTGTATCCGGATTCCTATTTTTGTCTTCACAGGGGGAACCAGGTAAATTAAAGCTGGCAAAAGACTCTTTGATTTGGGGAATTATCGGAGTAATAATTGGACTTTTGTCTTTTTCTTTGCCCTATATACTTGGGAATACTCTGGGAATTTAACTTGCGAAAAATCCTATTTTAAAATGTCTAAAAACTTTTTAATTTCTTTTTGTTTATTTGCCCTGTTATTTTTACCCGCGTTTACACTGGCCGAACAAGGGGTAACAATTCCTCCTCCTCCCTTTGGGTCTGGTTTCAATGTCTGGCAGATTGTAATAAATATATTAAAATTCGTTTGGCCGGTATTTGTGGGCGTTGCCATTTTAATGTTCCTTGCGGCGGGTTTTTTCTTTTTGTCTTCACAGGGGACTCCGGAAAAGA
>CAYJVF010000010.1:0-12229 GCA_964373565.1 uncultured Candidatus Saccharibacteria bacterium | reverse complement strand
AGCAAGTTTCGGGTCTTTTCTCTAAATTTTGGTTATAAATTCGCAATAATTTCTATCCGTAGCCTTTGGCTACGGCTATAAATTCTATCAAATTTCTACCTCAAAATTTAGAGAAAATACCTCGAAAGCATTTCGTAATTCAAAGTAATTATAAAATATCACAATCTTTATTAAAAATCAAACTCAATAAAATGTGAATTTCGTAAAAATGAAAAAGGCCGCTCTTGCGAAAGGGCGGCCGAATGAGAGTCTCCCGCGATTAGGACACTCTTTCTTGGTTAAAGCCCGGGGCATCCCAGGCCTGAAAGTATTCCCGTCGCCCACACTCATCTTCTGCCAGCATGAATGGGTCCTCGCGCAGATACTCCACATAAAACTTGGCCTGTGGGTATTTAAGCGCAAGCAAGGCTTGGTTGTCCCTCACCTCTTTGGGAATAGGGGTAAAGTAAATCTCAACCGGGCGTATGAGCCATTGAGTTCCCCGGAAGTCTTCGGGAACTTCTTTGATCTGGCAGTAAAATACCACTGCCAATGCGCCAACGAAGAGAGTTCCGTTCACGGCAAATGGGACGCCGAGGATACCCATTGATTCAGACTTTACGACGAGGGTAACCAAGAAAGCGATGCCCCAAATCACATTGACCACGAAAGGAAGAATGGACAGGACGGCTACCAACTGCGCCCGCGAAAGAAACTTCAGGCGGTCAAATATCTTTTGCTTGTAACGCTCCACCCTTTCGCGCTTAAGGGGAGGCAAACCGATTTCCGACATTGCGCTTTGCATCTGCGTCAATTGCGGTTGAGCAACCAACCGGACGCTCTGTGACTGGTAGGCCGGCGCATTAAACCTTTCGGGAGCCAACAAACAAGTGAAGCTCAACATGGCGGACACTCCTAAGTCAAGGTATAACCCACAGAAAGCGAAGCGCTTTTCTTGAGTTTATGATATATTATTCTGAAAATTTATGCAAAAAAAACAGGGCACATGGTGCGCCCTGCTTTGCGGGGCACAAGTCTGTACCCCGCTTCGCGACTGGTTCTCTGACCACCAGGTTAATAGACTTTAATTTCCGTTTTTTCTTCCTTGTCAATGCGAACCAAACGGTGAAAGTGGTGTTCCACCATAATGTGGGCACCGGCGTTGCGATCGCGTTTACGATATTCTTCTTCCATGTAACGGTAATTTTCTTTGGCATCTTCATCGTCGATGCCGGGAACATTCTTTACCCATTGATAACCATCCACATCTCCCCCTCGACAGATAATTATGCCTTCTATCCGATACTTTGGGTAATCCACGTCTTTCTCCTTTTCAAGGACCAGTTTTCAAAACTCATTTATCATGCTATATTATTCCAATGGAAAGTCAAACAGAAAAACAAAGCGTTATTGTTGAGATAAGAGCTGGCACTGGCGGAGACGAAGCCGGGCTTTTTGGGCGCGATTTATATAGAATGTACTCGCGATACGCCCAAAGCCAAGGCTGGGGGCAGAAGATTTTGGATTCCAATATGTCGGATGTTGGCGGATATAAAGAAATTATTTTTGAAATTTCGGGGTCAGGCGCGTACGATGCGCTTCAAAACGAAGGCGGGGTGCATCGGGTACAACGAATTCCCAAAACCGAAAAGCAGGGCCGAGTACATACCTCAACGGCTACGGTAGCTGTTATGAAAAAACCGCAAAGAACGGAGGTTCAAATTAACCCCGCCGATATTCAAATGGACACCTATCGGGCATCGGGCGCCGGCGGACAATATGTTAATAAAACAGAATCGGCCGTGCGATTGACCCACAAGCCAACAGGAGTAGTGGTAACCAGTCAATCAGAAAGAAGCCAACTCCAAAATAGGGAAAATGCCATGCAATTACTGGCCGCCAGAATTTTACAGGCGCAGGAAGAATCGGACTTGTCAAAACTAACTGACCAACGCCGGGCTCAAATTGGCTGGGCAAAACGCAGTGAAAAAACCCGCACCTATAACTTCCCCCAAAACAGACTTACCGACCATAGAATAGGAAAAAGCTGGCACAATTTAGAAAATATAATTGAGGGAAACTTAAGCCCGATAATTAAAGCATTTAAAAAAACTGCCGGTTAAAATTAAATTATAAAAGTCAATAAAAGCCGAGTGAGTTTCCCCGGCTTTTGTGTTATATTTGGTCCCTTTCTCTTCTTTCGCAGTTTCTAACCCAATCAGCGCGTTTTTTTGAATTTTTGCCGTCGCAAGACGGCCGGTTGGTTTTGTTTTTGCGTTTTTCCTTTTTTTCTGAAAAATAAATTCGCAGAAAACCTAAAACTAAAACTAAAAAAAGAAAAAATAAGATGCCCACTATCCACCTCCTGTTGGAAAAGAACAAAGTATGAACTTGGGCCTAATCTCCTATTGCTTTTATGTCAGCCTCATACTGGCTGGCGTATTTTAAAACAGAATTTGCGTATGATTTGCATTCATATCTTGTATAATTTCCGCCGCAATAATATTTGGCGGCGGCGGTTGATTCATTTGTAAGAGCGCCGTTGTCTTTTAATAACAGGCCGGACGCCAAAAACGCATCATTGATATTCCAAGGATTTGCAGTTTTTCCCGTAATATTGGCTACTTTTCCTTTATATAAGTTCCATGTGGAAGCTATAAATTGAGCCGGCCCCATGGCCCCTCCCCAGCCATACGGAACTCCTTTTGAGTAAAGGGGTATCCAACAGGAAACAGCGGTTTTTTTAGTTTCCATGCCAAGACCGGAAATTAATTCAACAAAACTTGGAATGCTTTTGGGATTCATAACTCTTTGTTTTGCCGTTCCTTGTAAATTGGTTCCTGCGCCGGTGTCAAAATCCATAACATAGCATTGGCCTACATTTTTTCCCAAGCTGGATTCTTGCGTTAAAATCGCCAAAAGAAGAGCCGGCCTTACACCTGTAATATTTGAAACATATTTGGCAATATCCAAGGCTTCGCCAAATGTAGGCACTTTGGAAACTCCAATGATTTCAAAAAGCCTCGCTTTAATTGCGGCGGCATTTTTATCGGCCTCTGCTTTTTCTTTTTGTTGTTGCTGATATTGGGTTTCGGTAATTTTTAAGTAAACCTCCTGTTCTTTTTTAACGCTTTCATTCTCTTGTTTTTGAAGGTTTTGGATTTGAATGGTTTTTTGAAGGGAACTTTTTTCGTCTTCCTGTTTTGACACCTGTTCTTGCAGATATGAATTCAATTTTGAAGTGCTTTCTAAAAGGCTTGAAACTTTTTCATTAAGGCTTTCCAAATAGGACAAGTTGCTGAAAAAATCCGAAAGGCTTCCTTCTAATAAAATAACCAGGTATGATTTTTTATCTTCTTCGTAGACCGCCCTCAAAATTTCCGTGATTTGATTTTTTGATTCTTCAATACTTAAAGTTGTTTTATCTATTGATGTTTGAGTGTCTTTTATCTGAAAACCCAAATCTTTCACCATAATGTTGCCTTGGTTAATCTGGGAATTTAAACTGTTGATCTTGGTTTTCAATGAATTAATTTTATATTGAAGGGTGCTTTTCTGCTTGGTTGTTTTAGTCAGGTCTTTAGCGATTTCGGCTGACTGTTCGTCATAGTAGGCGGCGCACTTTTCTAATTGAACCTTGCAGTTAATTTCACTTAAACCATTACAGCTGTTTTCTGGCTTTGCAATTTGCTGGCATACGGACTCTAAATCCTCGCCAAAAGCAAAAAACGGCAAAAAAACAAAAGCCGCAATTATTAAAAAAATATTTTTACGCATACATTTTTTGTATCAAAAACAAAAAGCCCTGTAAAGGGCTTTTTCAATGTTTTTATCGCTGCTTTTTTTCTTCCGGTTTTTTTTCTTCCTTTGGAGTTTGGTCAATAACCTCTTCTTCCTTCTCTGGCTTTGCCACTTTTTCAACATCTTCAACATTTTCTGTAATTTCTTTTGCCAACTCTTCTTCAATTTTTCGCGGAGGCAATACGGCCGCCACAATCTCACCTTGCTCTTTGGTCGCCTTGACGCCATCGGGCAGACGTAAATCTTTTACCAAAATATGGTCTTCAAAAGTTTTTAATATTTCAATATTAACCTTAATTTCGTGCGGAAGGTTTTGTGGCAGAGCCTTAACTTCAATTTCCAGCATGTTTTTGTTTAGAGTTCCACCCAAATCCTTTTCAGCCAAAGCTACGCCATAAAAAACCAACGGAATTTTAACTTCAACTTCTTTTGTTAAATCGGGCTGGTAAAAATCAACGTGAATTATTTTTTCCGAAACCGGATCTTTTTGTATTTCGTGTATAAGCACGAGTTTTTTTGATTTATCTACTAAAAGCTCAACCAAAGAACTTTCTCCCGCTTCTTTAAATACCTTTAAAAACTCCTTATCGTTAACTTGCAGAATTATATTCTTTTCTTTTGGACCATAAACCACCGCGGGAATATCTCCCGCCTCTTTTGGCATTTTCTCTCTTGCTTTTGCCTTTAACAAAATCATAAGAAAATATTACTTTATTTTTAAAAAAATGTAAATACTATACTCTGCCTTCACTTCCAAATAATTTAATTTTCTCTTCAATTACTCTACCAACGGCTTCAATGGATGATTGCATGTATTTGTACGGAGTTATTTCTTCTGAATTTTCCTGTAATGATTTTCTTAAAGTATTTGAAAAAGCCAATCGCGTTTCGGTATTTATATTTACTTTTACTATGCCTAACTGAATGACTTTTTTTATGTCTTCTTCTGGCGTGCCAGACCCCCCATGCAAAACAAAACCAATTGGTTTTCCCTGAGCTTGTCGAAGGGCTTCATTAATTTTTTCCAGTCTGTCTAATTTAATATTTGGCGAAACTCCGCTCAAATCTATTCCATGAAATGTACCAACACCTACCGCCAATAAATCCACTTTTGTTTTTGTTATGTACTCTTTGGCTTCCAGCGGATTTGTTAAATCTTCTTCTTTCACTTCAAATTTGTCTTTGTAAATCCTTGAAGAATCTGTGCCTATTCTGCCTACCTCGCCCTCAACAATCACACCGCCTTGTCCGCCGAAGCCTTGGCGAAGGCGGAGCCTGTGTGCATATTTTACTACCTCCCTGCTGATTTTTATATTTTCTGTTAATGGCAATTTTGAGCCGTCAAAATGGACCATGTCGTAACCTGCATTAATTGCCTCTTTTAAATAGCCCGCAGATTTGCCGTGGTCTAAATTCAAAAAAATCGGCAGGCCAGTTTTTTTGCGCAATGCATCCCGCATCGCCACCGCTTCCTGTAATCCCACAAATTTACTTTCGCCTTCCGAAGTACCCAAAATAATCGGCGATTTTAAATTGACGGCCGCTTGCACAATTCCTTTCATTTGTTCAAAAGTCGAAAAATTGAATTGTCCGATTGCAAACTGTTCTCGCTGTGCCTTTTTAATATAATAAATAAGTTTTTTCATTTTTTTTATTAGCATGGGCATATTCGCATACCCGAAAATTTCTCGCATAGGCGGAAATTTTTGGTTATGCTATTCGCATGCATTAAACTGCCCGATGGCCCAGTGTTCTTTGTAGGCTTTTTGTAGATAGTATTTTAATGTTTTCATTTTAATAATGCGATCCGAATAATTAAAACCTTCATCCGAATGTTTTGAATGGCGACGTTACATATTCGGATTATTCGGATGTGATTTTCTGATTAGGATCGCTTTACAGAAACTTTATCAAACTCCTGATCCTTTTTTAATAATCCGTTTTTGGCGCCGAATTCTAGTTTTTGAAAATAGTATTTTAATGGTTTTATTTCATTGTAAGTTTAAAAAATCCTTACACTTTTTTTTGCCATCAAAGGACTGTGTTGATGTACAGTAGTTTCTATAAAATTCTTCATTTTTACTAAATGTTTCTGCATCCAATGCATTTATAATACACGAATCTATATGATTCCACGCCCATTCAGAAATTTTTTTGCAAAGAAGTGGATTTTTTATTTCTTTTGCTAATCCCCAGTAACAACCATCTTTCAGGGAGATATTATTAATTTTATCGCATAACGAAGAATCTCCCTGTTGTAACGCATCTTCTTGAATGGTTTTATCATTTTGATATCTTTTGCTTGCCACTGCAGATAAAGTATATGGTATTACTAGAAAAATAATCGCAAGAATCAAAAAGGTAAAAAGTACATCCATAAACATTCTTTTCCCGGCAACAGGGTTACCTGCTACTACTTGACTTAATGTATCTTGATTATTCTTATAAAAAAACTTATTGGTCACACCAGAAACAAATCCTAAAATAAGCAGGAAAACCATTAAAAAGAAACAGATTATCGCCGGCAATCCAAAGATATAACCCAAATACCCATTTACCATGATTAAGAAATACATTATAGAATAAGCCGCAGAAAAATATAAGGAAATCTTTATTAGCTTATTAATCGGCAAGAAAGTCAAAACAACATAGATTAGTCCAAAAATCAATGGCAAAAAATCTGTTAGATGCCCGTATGTGGAATACATAAGATAAGTTATAGCAAACAAAAATAACCCTTGGGTAAAAAAGATTACTCGCAGAGGTATTGTCTTGGTAAACATTGAACTGTTTCCCGCAACAGGAGCAATCTCATTTGCCATTCTATTGGTAGCATCCATTTTATTTTCTAATTCCATGGTTGGTTGGATAGTATGCAAGGTTAAAAACTTTTTTCTTATAGAAACTATTATTGATACTAAAAACAGTAATATAGAAATTAATAAACAAAAAAACCAAAAAAGTGCTACGGGCGATACAAAATAAAGCAGGATAGAAACGATTATAAAAAATAATACCGAATGCGAAAATATGTTTGCTGGTAAAAATTCTAATCCGTACAACAAAAGTCCGACTGACATAGACAATGAAAATATAAAAAGAACAGCTAAAACGATTAACAAATCGGTGCCTGGTGTAGGACCAGAGAAAAATCCTGCAACCAATATAAGAGAAACCAATATTGTTACCAAGCTAAAGAAAAAATAAGGAATTCTAAGCCAAATTTTCATATTTTAAGAATTAATAATATTTTCTTTTTTTACTTCCACTTTTTCAAATTCTTGCCCCCTCTCCAATAACCCGTGTTTTGCGCCGAATTCTGTTAAACAAGCAACTGAATTTGCCATGCCAAGTTGGATTGCCGCTTCAATATTTGAGCTTCTTCCCTCCTGCGGTCGGGATTTCGCTTCGCTCAACATCAATCCACTGATAAATCCCGAGCCAAATGCATCCCCCGCTCCCGTGGTATCAACAATTTTTCTTGTTTCTGACGGAACAGCAGAATACATAATTTTGCCACCCCGCTGAGCGGGGTTAGAGCCCAGCTTAGCTGGGCCATCAGAAACTGTAACCCCATTCCCCCCTTTTGTCATCACGGTGATGCCGGCGCAAATATCATCAAGTTTTTTAAAAATCTCTTTTTCTTGATCAACGGGAACCTTAGTTAAAAAACTGGCTTCCTCTTGGTTCATAATCAGCACATCAATTTTTTTGGCAATTTCGGTAAAGCTTGGCAAAGAAAGTTGGGCCATCCCCGGATTTACAGCAATTTTAATATTATTATTCACAGCAAACTGTACTATGTCTGAAAACATCGTTGCGGCAAATTCGGAACCCGCGTCTATTGTTCTATTAAAGCCCTGACAAAATAACCCTGAAAGTGGCGCCAAATACAGCCAATGGGTTTTCAATTTTTTGAATGGGACATCTGCCATTAATTCGGCTGCGCCGCGGTAAGCCATGATCGTTCTGTCTAATCCGCCATTTAAAATAACCACCGAGTGATTCGTCCTTTTTTGGTCTGTTTTTTGAACCAAAGAAGTATTTATCTTTAGCTTTTTTAATTCATTGATAATTTCCTGACCCGACACATCACTGCCCACCATTCCGCAAAAAGCCGTTTTAAAGCCTTGCAAGGCAAATGTGGCGGCCGTATTTGTCCCCCCTCCACCAGAACTAAATATCATATCTTCAACTTCAATTTTTGAGCCAAATGGAAAACAAACCTCTTTTTCATTAAAAGATTTCTCATATTTTAAAGAAGTCAGATGTTTCGGTTTTAAAATAATATCTTGGGTGGCCGAACCAAAAGTGATTACGTCAAACATGGTTTAATTTAAGATTTATGATTTAAGAATTATGAGATGATGCCGTTTTTTCTTTTTTTGAAATCGCTATTGTTGTTTTTATAATACTATCGGGATTTAAAGAAATTGAATCTATTCCTAATTCTACCAGAAATTCGGCAAAATCTGGAAAATCGCTGGGGGCTTGCCCGCAAATTCCCGAATATTTCCCTTTTTCTTTGCATTTTTTCACAACTTGGCTGATTAACTTTTTAACCGCTTCGTTTTTTTCGTTTCCAACGCCAGCAACAACTGAATTATCTCTGTCTAAACCCAATGTCAGTTGAGTTAAATCGTTTGAGCCAATGGAAAAACCGTCGAAAATTTCTAAAAATTCATCGGCCAACAATATATTTGCCGGAATTTCACACATGACGAAAACTTTTAATCCATTTTCAGCCCTTTTTAAACCAGCGCCCGACATAATTTCCAGAACCTTTTTCCCCTCTTCAACGGTTCTGCAAAACGGAATCATCACAAAAACATTATCAAGCCCAAATTCTTCGCGAACTTTTTTAATTGCCTTGCATTCTAATACAAAAGCATCTTTAAATGTAGGGTGGTAATACCGCGAGGCGCCCCTAAATCCCAACATAGGATTTTCTTCAAAAGATTCGTATAAGTCTCCCCCCAATAGTCCTCGGTATTCATTGGTTTTAAAATCAGAAAATCTAATAATCACCGGTTTTTTAAAAAAAGCTGCTCCAATTTTCCCAATGCCTTCAGCTAACTTATCAATGTAAAACTTTTCTTTGTCCTCGTAACCTAAAGTTAATTGGTCAATCTTTTTCTTTAGCGCCGGTTTTAATTTACTGTAATCAATAAGCGCGTTTGGGTGTATTTTAATAGTGTTGGCAATTATAAATTCCTCTCTTGCCAAACCCACGCCGTCATTGGGTATAAAGCTTAAATTAAATGCTTGCGACGGGTCGCCTATATTCATTAAAATTTTTGTTTTAGGCTTTTCAATTTTAGAAATATCCGTCTTTTTAATTTCAAAAGGAATTAGTCCCTTGTAGACTGCCCCATGTTCTCCTTTTGAACAGTCAACCGTAACGCCTTGGCCTGTTTTTATAACTTTTGTTGCCTTGCCTGCACCAACAATGCAAGGAATTCCTAATTCACGCGAAACAATTGCGGCGTGAGCAGTCCTCCCCCCTTGGTCAGTAATAATAGCCGAAGCCAATTTCATGGCCGGCACCCAGTCAGGATCTGTCATATCTGTCACCAGCACTTCTCCTTTTTCAAACTTATTAATATCTTTGGGGTCTAAAATTTTATGAGCCCTGCCTAAGCCAATTTTTGAACCGACACTTAGCCCCTCAACAACAATTTCTGGTTTTTGGCCTTTTGTATTTAGAATATATTCTTCAAGTGTATTCAAATTTTTCCTGCTCTGAACCGTCTCCGGCCGCGCTTGCACAATATATAATTTACCGTCCTGTCCATCTTTAGCCCATTCCATATCCATGGACTTTTTATAATGCTCTTCAATAATTATTGACCACTTGGCCAAAGTTAAAATTTCATCGTCTGAAAGTACGAATTTATTCTTATTGTAGGGCGCGGTTTTAGTATTTTTAACGGGTTTTTTGGAATTATTCGTATAAACCATCGTCAGTGATTTCGAACCCATCTTTTTTTCTAAAATCGGCCTGTACCCCGTTTTTAAAGCCTGCCCTGAAGACTGTCGAAGGGTTGTTTCAAAAACATAATATTGGTCGGGGTCAACTCTGCCCAAAACAACATTTTCGCCAAGTCCCCAACTGGCGTTTATTAAAACAACTTCGCCAAAACCCGATTCGGTATCGCATGAAAACATCACCCCGGAAGAAGCCAAATCTGAACGGACCATTTTCTGAATTCCCGCTGAAAGACCCACCCTTAAATGGTCAAAACCCATTTCTTGCCGATAAGCAATGGCCCGGTCGGTAAAAAGCGAGGCAAAACATTTTTTTACCGCCAACACAACATTTTCAGCCCCAGTAATATTCAAAAAAGTTTCCTGTTGGCCCGCAAAACTGGCATTGGGAAGGTCCTCGGCCGTAGCGCTTGAACGAACGGCCACATCTGTGTTTTCTACTCCATGCAACTTAGACAACTCTTTGTAGGCAGCAACAATGTCATTTTGTAAATCTTGCGGTAACTGTGAATTTAAAATTAAATTTCTTACCTGTTTCCCCTTTTCTTGCAGAGCCCTTAAATCATGGTAATCAAAATCTTTTAGAATTTGCCAAATTTGGCTTTTTAATCCGTTTTTTTTTAGGAAATAAAAATAAGCTTCGGAGGTTGTGGCAAAACCGTTAGCTAAATTCACGCCCTTGCCAAGCAAATTATTATACATTTCCCCCAACGAAGCATTTTTGCCTCCCACCAAGGGAACATCTTTAATTCCCAACTCTTTAAACCAGAGAATATTTTTCATATCAATTAATTTATTGTACTATGGCTATATTTTTACAACAAGTTGATAAATACAAAAAAGCCCAGCTATTTTTGCTGGTCTTTTTAAATTGGTTACATTTTTTTTAGCAATAAATTCGGTAAATTCCGCCAACCGACAACTATAACCCCATGTCGCTCGCAAGCTCGCTCCCGAGAAACCCACGGTTTCTAACGCGTCCGCTATTTGAGGCGCTGTTTTCCTTCACGGGGAAAATCCTTTTCCCCGACTCCCTTTTCAATTTGGCTATAGCCGTTTAGCAACGAATTCTGTAAATTCGGCTAAACGGCAGCTATAGCCAAATTCGTTATCATACCAAGCTACTATTTTTACCAAATTATCGTTTACCATAGTTTGGGATGCATCTACAATCGCCGAATGCGAATCCCCCTTAAAATCCATTGAAACCAATTCATTTTCTTCAACCCGCAAAATGCCTTTCATACTCTTGGCGGATTTCATAAATGCCTTATTAACCTCCTCTTTAGTAGTTGATTTTTCAGTTTGAACAATTAAATCCAAAACAGAAACCACTGGAGTCGGCACGCGCATGGCAATGCCGTCTAACTTCCCCTCCAATTCAGGAATTATTTTACCAATGGCTTTGGCCGCGCCGGTGCTAGTGGGAATGATATTTAACGCCGCCGCCCGCGCCCTTCTCAAATCTTTATGGGGCAAATCAAGAATTTTCTGGTCGTTAGTGTAACTGTGCACCGTGGTCATAAATCCTTTTACGATTTTAAAATTGTCATTCAATACTTTTGCCACCGTAGCCAGACAATTTGTCGTGCACGAGCCCATATCTATCACATCCACTTTTTTAGAATCATACCCGTCTGCATTCACTCCCAAAACAAATCCGGGAATACTTTTTTCTTTGGCCGGAGCAGAAATTATCACTTTTTTGGCGCCAGCTTCAATATGTTTTCTGGCGTCTTTTTCATTGGTAAAAAGTCCCGTGCATTCAAGCACAATATCAACTCCTAACTTTTTCCAAGGAAGATTGGAAATTTCTTTTTGGGCCAAGACTTCATATTTTTTTCCGTTTACTGCAATATATCCACTACCCGACAAAATTTCGGCGTCAAAAACACCGTAATTTGAGTCGTATTTTAAAAGATGAGCCAAGGTTTTGGTGTCGGTCAAATCGTTAATGGCAACCACATCTAAATCAGGGTGATGTTCTATAATCCTCTTAAATGTTTGCCGACCAATCCTGCCAAAGCCGTTTATCGCAATTCTTGTAAGCACAAAAATTAATGTTTAATTTAAAATGAAAAATTTAAAAATAATGATAAATTTCAGAATTTTTAAATTAGTGCTTTTAAATTGTTTTTGAATTTTTAATTGGAAATTTTAAATTACTTTTGCAAATGCAAAATTTCGTCTATTCTCTCTCTATCAAACCCAATCACCACATTACCGTCAATTTCAACCACCGGCACCCCCATTTGCCCGGAAATTGCCACCATTTTTTCCAGTTCTTTTTCGTTTTCAGAAACGTCAATTTCCTGGAATTTAATATTTTTTCCAGTTAAGTATTCTTTTAATGTTTTGCAGTAAACACAGGTTGGGGTTGAATAAATAGTTATCATATAAAATTTCTAATTACCTTGAATTACGAAATGCTTTCATGGGATTTCCTCCAAATTTCGAGATG
>CAYJVF010000009.1:0-12919 GCA_964373565.1 uncultured Candidatus Saccharibacteria bacterium | reverse complement strand
CAGAAAAATTTGAGCCGATTTTTGAAGATTTGGGTTTTAGCGAGGAAGATAAGCACCTTGTTGGGCCCTTTTTTACTAATTTAGATAAGCCAGCGTATGCCATAACTTTTTTGCCTCCTGAAATAATTGGGGCATTGTGTTCTCGCGCCAGCCGGGCAAAAGATGATTTAAGAGTTTCTTTATTAAATGAATTTATAAAACCTTTTTTACAGGACGATAGCGATTACTCACAATCTTTGAGGGCTTTGATTGAATTTTTACATTTACATCCGGTTGAAAAAATTTTTGCCAACCCCAAAGCTCGGGAATTTTATATAAAATGGCTTGCCCAGTTTGGCGATGACTCCATTGCTCAAATGGCTGGCACTCATTTAATTTACAGCAGTCTTTCTCAAATAGGGATAAAACACATTGAAGACATGAGAATGGGTATTGCGCCCATTGAAAAGTCAACCAGATATGTTGATTATTCCAGTAAAATAGGCGGCAACTATAAGTATTATACAGACCCTACTTTAGAAAGCATGGGTTTTCTGCAAGAGTACAAATCCGCCATGGACAATCTTTTTGAAACATACGCTCTAATTTTGGAAAAATATCAGGAGTTTCTTAAAGGCAAGTATCCAGGCGAAGAAGAAAGGGTAATAAAAACAAAAGCTTTTGATACGGCTAGATTATTGTTGCCAATGTCAACATTAAGCCAAGTTGCTTTTTTTGCCAACGGTCAGGCCTTTGAGTATATGATAAATAGGGGGCTAGACCATAATTTGGGTGAAATTCGCTGGGCTTCGCAGTCTGCTTTTGAGGAGTTGAGCAAAGTAATACCCGCCTTTTTAAGGAGGCTGGAATCTGAAGATTCTAAAATCTACAGGAATTATTTGTCTAAAAGAGGGGAAAGTGTTCAGAAGGCAATGGCCGTGATAAATTTTGAAAAAGATTCGGTAAAATCAAGCGATCAAGTTGTTAAATTATTAGAATATGATTTGGAGGGTGAGGATAAAATAATCGCAGGATTAATTTACACAGAGCTTCATGAGCCGTTTGAGGTTGTTTTGGGTAAGGTAAAAAAATTAACAGTTGAGCAAAAAGAAAAAATATTACAAGAAGTTTTAAAAGACAGAAAAGCCAAGTATTACAAAATGCCGAGAGCTTTTGAAAATATTTATGTGCGCTTTGAAATTTTAATGAACATTGGAGCATGGCGCGATCTACACCGCCACAGAATACAAACCCAAATGCGCCAGCGTTTTACTATTCACAATGGTTTTGATGTGCCAGAAGGCTTAAAGGAAGCAGGATTGGATGAAAAGTATATTTGGGCTACCCAGCAGGCAGAAGAAGTGTTCAAAAAAATTGAAAAAATAAATCCGGATATGGCACAATATTGCTGTACTATGGGCCATCGGGTGAGGTTTATGCAATACCAAAATATGCGGGCATTTTTCTGGGAAGCGGAATTAAGAACCACCGCCCAAGGACACCCCGATTACAGAAAAATTGAGCAAGAGAAAGCAAGGCAAATCCAAGCAATTTATCCCTTAATCAGTAAATATTTAATGGTAGATATGGCAGATTACGATTTTGCCCGCAGGGGAGACACTCAAAAAATAGAAATGAAGGAACAAGAACTTAAGCAATTTTTGAATAAAGTTTAGATTTTCAGAGGGCGGTATCAAAAATTAGTCACTTTTTTATTATAAAAATATTAAAATTAACCCAGTCTTACAAAATAAAAGCTTTTATTTTGTAAGACTGGGTTAAAGTTATAAAAAAAGCCCACAGAGAGTGTCTGTGGGCGTGGCTCGACGATTGGCGCGGCGCTATTCTGCCGATTGAGTAGCGGCCGAGGGCGCTGTTTGTTCGGAGATTTTTTTCTGAATCTTTTCAAGGAACAAATAACCCGGTCGGTTGAAATGTTCGCATCCTACCATTACCCTGTTTATGGCCGTGAGTATAGCCTCCCATTCTTGGCGATCAAGATGCACATATATTTCCATTATTTCCATGAATAATCTCCATGGGCGAAAGGAATGTCAAAAACTGATTTGATGTTATATTATAAATTTAGTAATGTCAATTTATTGTAAATTAAGGTTAATTTTGATATATTTACCTTAATATGGCATACAAACCAACAATTGGCCTGGAAGTCCATGCCGAATTAAACACCAAATCAAAAATGTTTTGTTCGTGTAAAAATGATCCGAATGAAAAACGACCGAATTTTAATGTCTGTCCGATTTGCGCGGGACACCCGGGAACGCTTCCTGTCGCCAACGAAGAAGCCATAAGAAAGGTAATAAAAACCGGTTTGGTGTTGAACTGCAAGTTTATTGCTGGAGATTCTCCACTTCGCCCCAACTCCGCTAAAGCTTCGCTGGGCGAGCAAGGCTGCGCGGGGCAAGCAAAATTTGACCGGAAAAATTATTTTTATCCGGATTTGCCTAAGGGATACCAAATTAGTCAATATGATATGCCGTTTTGTGAAAAAGGATATTTAGAAATCCCGTCAGAGAAATCACAAATTACAAATTACAAATCACAAACAAATTCTAAATCTGAAAATCCAAAATCTAAAAAAATTGGAATTACGCGCATCCATTTAGAAGAGGATACCGGAAGTTTATTGCATCCAGACGGAGCAGACTATTCACTGGTGAATTTAAACCGGGCGGGAGTGCCTTTAATGGAATTGGTAACAGAGCCGGATATAAATTCTGGTATAGAAGCCAGTAAATTTGCCGAAGAATTGCAACTAATTTTTAGATATTTGGGAGTCTCTGATGCCGATATGGAAAAGGGACTTATGCGCGTGGAGGTAAATATATCATTATCGAAATCCCAAATCCCAAATCCCAAATCCCAAACAAATTCTAAATCCGAAATTCAAAATCCAAAACTTGGGACAAAAGTAGAAATTAAAAACTTAAATTCTTTCCGCGTTGTCCAAAAAGCCATTGACTTTGAGATAGAAAGACAGAGAGAATTATTGGAGGCGGGAGAGAAAGTAGTACAGGAAACCCGCGGCTGGGATGATAAAAAAGAAATAACTTTCAGTCAAAGAGAAAAAGAAGATGCTCATGATTATAGGTACTTTCCCGAACCAGATTTACCTCCGCTTAATTTTGAGTTAGAATATATACAAAAGATAAAATCAGAAATTATGGAATTACCACAACAAAAAAGAGAAAGGTTTGCCAAAGAGTTCGGATTAGATGAAAAGCAGATTGAAGTATTTGTTGGCAACAAGAATTTTAGTGAATACTTTGAGAAAGTTTCCAGCGAACTCGATGCTTGGCTGGAAACCTCGCGGAATGACGCGGAAACCAACGCGGAACAACGCGGAAAGAATGTTTATAAATTGGCTGCGAATTATTTAATTTCGGATGTTTTGGGCGTTCTTAACGGAAAAGTTTTTAATGAAACGGATTTTAGGGTGACACCGGAGAACTTTGGCGAGTTTATAAAAATGATTCATATGAATGAAATTTCCAGTAAAGTGGCAAAAATGGTTCTGGTGGAAATGGTAAATACCGGAGGAGACCCATCAACAATTGTTGATGATAATAATTGGCGCCAAATGGAAGACAGCGGGCAATTGGAAAAAGTTATTGCCCAAGTTTTAGAAAAAAATCCAAAAGCCGTTGAAGATTATAAAAAAGGCAACAAAAATGTTTTGCAATTTTTGGCGGGACAAATAATGGGTGCCACGCGTGGCACTGCCAACCCCGCTACCGTGCAGGAAATATTGAGAAAACTGTTGTAGTTGAACCTTCACAATTATCAAAGAAGGTGCTTTGTGCCTAAGATTTTTTGTCAGGGAACCCATTACAATTGTGAGTGCCCGCACTGTGGCAAAAGCAACACCAATGTGTGCCAGGGAGTGGTGATTGAATGCGGAAAGGTCAAGGTATTTAGCAGACCTTGTTTTCATTGCAAAGAAATCATTTGGTATCAAGCCCGACACGAAATTGCAGTAACCGCGGAAAAATTCAACCCCCTAAAACCAGGCTGAAAAGAGCCGGCGATGAAACGTTTCTTATTGGTGTTTGAGGATTTGCTGGATGTCATCCAAAAAAGTGTGACAGGACCATTCAAGGCAGAGTCGCGGGAAGCTCTGGCGCTGCGCCTTGAGCTGAAAAGGAAGACAAAGTCTCCGCAAGGATGCTTGCCCACATACTGGGATGGAAAAATGGCGGGCGATGTGACAATTTATATTGTCCTGATGCGAGAGCATCACATTCAAACGCCAGAAGACCTTCAAAAGACTGCTCAAGAACTTCACTGTGATTGGTACTAAAAATCCATCGCCAGGGCGCCAAAACAAGGCGCCTTTTTCTTATAGGAAACTTTTAATGAGTTTTTCCGCTTCTTTTTGATTTTTTATCCAGTGGATTTGTTTGCCTGCCCCGCGGTCACCAAGAGGTGATTTTGCGGGGTCTCTTTTTCCGCCAGAGGTGGATCCGCCGTGGGCGGAAAACCACGTCATTTGGCGTTTGGCATAGTGCTCTGATTCTGTCTGAATTTTATCCAGCATTTTTTGGTGGGTAATTTTACCTTGAATGTATTGTGCGACAAATCGGTATTCCAACCCCAATTCTTCTAGGCGTTTCCACGAAACGCCTCGATTTCCGCTGATTTTTTGCTGATGGCCGCCGATAGCTGGACTGCGCAGTTTTTTTACTTCTGTAATGATGCCTTTTATTCTTTTTTTCAGTCGCGCGGCGATGAGTTTTTTTAGTTCTCCTTTTGATTTTTTAATCCCAATTTGCAAAATATCAAATCGGTCGTGTCCCAAAAGTACGCTGGAGCGTGTTTTTGGGACAGTGCTATTTTTGTACGAGGTTCTCTGTGAGGCCCGACTTCTTATCGCTAAAGAGATTTCTATGGCTCGTATAAGTCTGCGGGGATTTTTAGGGTCAATGGTTTTAGCTCTGGCGGGGTCTAATTTTTTAATAATTAAAAAAAGTTCTTCAACAGACTTTTTTTCTAGTTGTCTGCGCAATTTCCAATTTGGTTTAACATCCGGAATAATAATTCCATCAACTACGGATTGAATATAAAAACCGGTGCCACCAACCAAAAAAGGCACGTGGCCGCGTCCCTCAATTTCTTTTATTTTTTTAAATGCCATTTTTTGAAAATGGGCAACTGTAAATTTTCTTTTTGGATTTGCTACGCTAAGCAGATGATGGGGGACTCCCCGCATCTCTTTTTTAGTAATTTTTCCGGAGCCGATATTTAGTCCATTGTACACCTGCCTTGAATCTGCGGAAATTATTTCCCCGCTAAATTTCTTAGCAAGTTTTACCGCTAAATCAGATTTGCCAGAAGCAGTTGGGCCCAAAATCACAATAAGTTTATTGTGATAATTTGAAATTTGAAATTTGAAATTTGTCATGCCTGAGGCAGATCCGTCCTTCGGCGGAAAATCAATGTTTTAAAATTTAAATTTGAAATATTTCAAATTGATTTAAAATTGTAAATTGTCCCGATGAAATACGGGATCCCGTATACAAATTTTAGAAAATTTGTATCGGGATAAATTTCAAATTCACTACCGTATTTCTTCTTTTTTCTCTTTTATAAAATATCTCCACCTTTCAATAAATTCCACGAAGGCGGAAAATGGCATATCAATGAGAGCGTTGAAAAATGCCGCAAAGGCGTTGTATTTTTTCCATTTATTGGAAAGCCATCGGCCAACTCCCGTAAGCGGCAGAAATAGCATATCGGAAATAAGCTCTAAAAAACCTTCTCGCTCTTCTTCTATCGTAAGCTCCTTTGCCCTTGTTCTTATAACTGTTCCGGTAAAAAGTATCAAAGCAATAAAAATTAAATTTATTATTATTGAAGTTATTGGGAAGTTGAAAAAACTAAAAAGCCACCATAAAAATCCTATTGAAACCCCTGCCCCTGCCGAATAAATTACCCAAAAAATAAATCGGCCGGCAACGCTTCTTTTCCTTTGCCTCTTTATCTCGTAAGTTTCAACTTTTTCTTTCTGATAAAATATTTTCATTGTTTCTATTATCGCCAAGTTGAGATTTTTTATTGAGGGGGGTCTTATGCTGACCACCAAAAAACCCATTAAAAAAGTAGGTATTAATATGTCTGCCGCCAAAATAAGAAAATTAATCTGGTTTTTAAATATCTTTGCCAAAATTATTTCTAAAATCAACAAAGATAAAATTTTTGTAATAAAGATTGAAAGAGTTGAGTATATGGCCGCTCTTTTTATTTTGTTTTTTAAATCCTTCAAACGGGTTAAGTAGGCGCCCTTAATTTTAGATTCTAAAAGTTGGGGTTCTAAAATTTCTATTTTGGTTTTTTCCAAACCTTCCTGTGATAAAATATCGCCCAAAAGTAAATATGGCGTGTCGTATTTCTCGCAAATAGCGTAAAACTTTTTATAAAGAGGGTGGTTTAAATCATTCTCAACTTCCTGAAGCATTTTGTGTATATTCTGGGGCATTTGGGAAAGATCAGAGCCCGCCAAGCTATTCCAAAAAGGATATTTATATTTTAAAAGATTATAACTTATGATGGGGCTATCTAATCTGAAAAGCGATTCTTGCACGGCAATGTAAATTTGAATGTCTTTGTCTGATTCTTTGATTATTTTTCTTTGGTAGTAACTTTCGCTTATTTTAATTCTCTCTTTCATTTTAGAAAACATAAAATCTATCAAAGCCATTTCCTTTATTGACGGGGATAGTGTTTCTTCAATTTCACAAGCGGCAATTTCTATTAAATTTGTGTAAAAATTTAGTCCACGCCCCTTTTGACTGGACATTCCCTTTAAAATGAATACATATTTTTCAATAATTTCCTGAACTTTTTGAATCTTTGATTCTTCAATTCTATCATTAGAAAAATACCCGCCCCGTATTAATTCTAAAATAAAAGCTTCTGCTATGTTTTTGGTATTGTAATTATTCATTTCCAAATCTATAAATCTTCTCTTTAACTTTCTAATGATGGCAGACCTTCTCATTAAGTGCTCCTCCTTCCAGTCAATTATGGTGCGAATTTGTTCGTAAAAAGCGGCTACTTTTGAAGCCACTTCATCAACATGAATAGTTGAAACCCCCTCTTTGGGTTTTGAATAACTGCGCCAAATTTCGTATTTGGAAATTAAACTTTTTGTGTCTTGACTTAGTTCTGCCATAAATTATGCAAGGCTCGGGTGCGCAACATTTGCCGGGGCGAACCTTATTAATATTATTTTTTTTCTTTAACTTCTTGAATTACTTTCTCAATAAAATTATCTAAGGACATTTGTCCCAAATCTCCCTTGCTTCGTTGACGCAAGCTAATGGCGTTAGCTGTAATTTCTTTGTCGCCGATAATTAATAAATAAGGAATTTTCTGCATTTCGGCTTCGCGGATTTTTTTACCCAAAGTTTCATTTTCGGCCATAACTTCTGTGCGGAAATTTTGCGACTGCAAAATTTCCGCGATTTTATCCGCATATTCCAAATGCTTTTCTGAAATTGGAATTATGGTAATTTGCACCGGCGCCAGCCACAAAGGAAAATTTCCAGCCGTATGCTCAATGTAGACCGATAAAAATCTTTCAATGGATCCCATGAGCGCAAAATGTATCATTACGGGAATTTGCTGTTTTCCGTCTTTGTCCGTATAACTTAATCCAAATCTTTTTGGCTGGACAAAATCAAGCTGGGGAGTGGCTAATTGCCATTCACGGCCCAACGCATCGGTAGCCATAAAGTCTATTTTGGGTCCATAAAAAGCCGCCTCGCCTTCAACGACAAAATAATCAAGATTATTTTGCTTGGCGATTTTTAGCAAAATACTTTCTGCTTTTTTCCATAAAGCAGGCTCGCCTAAATATTTTTTTGATTCTTTTTGATTTCTAAAAGAAATTCTTGCCCGTATTTTCATGCCGATTTTTTGGTAAAATTCTTTTGTCACTTCAATTAATTCTTGATATATTTTTTCAATTTGATCTGGAGTGCAGAAGGTGTGGCTGTCATCTTGAGTAATTGACCTTACTCTTGAAAGTCCAAGAAGTTCACCGGCTTTTTCATCGCGGTACACGGTGGTAGTTTCCATATATTTAATGGGCAAGTCTTTATAGCTTCTGGGTTTTGATGCGTAAATTTGCTGGTGGTGCGGGCAATTCATTGGTTTTAAAACTAATTCATCGCTTGTTTCTTGGCTTTTAACCAAAAATAGTTCATCGCCGAATTTATCCCAATGGCCGGAAGTTTTATATAATTCATTTTTGGTAATATGCGGACTCCAAACTTTTTGCCAGCCCTTTTTTGCTCTTAAATCCTGCGAGTATTCATTTAATAGCTCTCTTAATAGCGTGCCATTGGGGGTAAAGAGGGGTAATCCCTTTCCTACTTTTTCTGAAATGGTAAATAAATCCAGTTTTTCGCCCAATATGCGATGGTCTCTTTTTTCAGCTTCTTCTTGTATTTTCAAATAATCCTGTAATTCTTTTTGGGTGGCAAAAGCCACGCCGTAAATGCGGGTTAGCATTTTATTTTTTTCACTGCCTTTCCAATAGGCGCCGGCAACTTTTGTCAGCTTAAAAGCGTTTGCATCAATTTCTTTGGTGTTTTTAACGTGTCCGCCTTTGCACAAATCTAAAAATACGCCATTTTGATAAGTCCCAACTGTTTTTTCCTTCAAGTCTTTGATAAGTTCCAGCTTATACGGTTGGTTTTTAAAAAGTTTTTTGGCAATTATTTTAGACACCTTTTTGCCGACAAACTCCTGATTCTCTTTGATTAATTCTTTCATTCGCGCTTCAATTTTTTGCAGATCTTCGGGAGCCAAAGTAAAATTTTGTTTTAGATTTTCAGATTTTGAATTTTGATTTTGTTTGTGATTTGTAATTTGTAATTTGGGATTTATTTTTCTGACCGCAGAAAACTCCATATCGTAATAAAAACCATTCTCAATGGCCGGACCGATTCCCAGTTTTGTTTTAGGCCAAAACTCCATTACTGCCGAAGCCAAAAGATGGGCGAGCGAGTGGCGGATTTTTTCTACTTGTTCCATTTTATGTTATAGTTATATTTAACTAATACTATCACTTTTAATTCTTTCGGTAAATATGAGCAAACTTATTAAGATAGTTATTTTAATAGGAGTAGCGCTGGTTGTTTTACTGATTTTTTCGGTATTTTTTTTGAACAAAAAAAGCATGACAGAGGTTTGTTTTGATAAAAACTGCTTTCGGGTAGAAATTGCAAGCACTGCTTACCAAAGGCAAAGAGGTTTAATGGGCCGCAAAAGTTTGGAAAAAGACAAAGGTATGCTTTTTATTTTTGAAAAAGAGGAGATTCACCCTTTTTGGATGAAAGAAACATTAATTTCAATAGATATCATATGGCTCAACAAAAATAAAGAAGTAGTTTTTATAAAAGAATCAGCGGCGCCTTGCCAAGAAATTTGCGAGCCGATTATTCCAAGCCAAAAAGCAAGTTATGTTTTAGAAATTAATGGAGGTTTGGCAAAAAAAATAAATTTAAAAGCGGGCGACAGAGCTTCTATTGATTTAGGAGCGCTGAATTAGAATACGAATCGGATTAAACCCATTGTAATGCCGCGCCCCTATGACTCCTCTGGCGCCACTATCTCTTGCACATCATCTGCCACTAATTTAATTTCGCCGTTTCTGTCGTCAATGCGGCCGGCAAAAAACACAATTTTGTTTTCTTGCAAGGCGCCAGGATTTCTTTCTAGCAAATTCGGAAAAACAATTACTTCTGTTTTTGCCGACAAATCTTCCAACTTCAAAAAAAGCATTGGTTTGCCCGTTTTAGTTATGATTTTTTTGACACTATTTATTAGTCCGCCTAAAATTACTTTTTTATTTACCATAGTTTTGTCAATGCTGGAAATTGGCACGCATTTTGATTCAAAAAGTTTTTTAAATCCATGCAATGGGTGGCTGGAAACATACAATCCCAATAATTCTTTTTCCCACGCGAGCTTGTCTAATAACTTGGCTGGCGGCGCCGGCTCTAATTTTACTTCCATTGTATTTATCGCAGAAGACATCGATGCAAAAAGGCCAATCTGTCCGTTGTTTTTGCTTTTTTGATTTTCACGGGAGATTTCTAAAAGTTTTTCCAGATTCACCAATAGCTGGTTTCTCTCTGCAAAAGCGTCAAAGGCGCCGGCTTTTATTAAAGCTTCCATTGATTTTTTATTCAAATCTTTTGAATGCACGCGGTTTATGAAGTCGGCAATATTTCTAAATTGACCTTTTTCTTTTCTTTCTTTTGTAATAGCGTCAATTATATTTTCGCCTACATTTTTAACTGCCAAAAGGCCAAACCTTATCTGTTTTTTATCGGGCACTACCGTGAAGTTTTTTAAAGATTCATTTATATTCGGCGGTAAAACTTCAATATCCATTTTCTTGCATTCTTCAATCAACATGGCGATTCTTTCAACATCAGTTTTTTCAGAAGTTAAAACAGAAGCCATAAATTCAACGGGATAATGGGCTTTTAAATAGGCGGTTTGGTATGCAATAGTGGCATAGGCGGCTGAATGGCTCCTATTAAATCCGTAGCTTGCAAAAGGCAAAATCCACTGCCAAAGCTCTTTGGCAATTTTATTTTCCGTGCCGTTTTTAACGCACCCTTCAACAAATTTGCTTTCTTGCTCTTCCAATAATTTTTTAATTTTTTTCCCAACCGCTTTTCTTAAAATATCAGCCTCTCCCATGCTGAAGCCCGCAATGTCTCGCGCCAATTGCATTAATTGCTCTTGGTAAATCATAATGCCTTGGGTAACTTTTAAAATCGGCTCAAGTTTTGGATGGATATATGTAATTGCTTGCCGACCGTGCTTTCTTTCAATGTAATCTGGGATAAATTGCATCGGCCCCGGGCGGTATAAAGCAACCATTGCCACAATGTCTTCAAATTCTGTGGATTTTAATTCTTTCAAATATCTTTTCATTCCCTCACCCTCCAATTGGAAGACGCTGGTTGTTAGCGCGTCTTGCAAAAGCTTGTAGGTTCCCTTGTCATCAAAGGGGATTTTGTCAATGTCAATTTTTTCATTTCTTATTACATAAATTCTGGCTAAGGTGTCTTCTATTATAGTCAAGTTTTTTAGCCCCAAAAAGTCCATTTTCAAAAGTCCCAAATCTTCTATGGCGTGCATTTCATATTGGGTGACAATATGTGAGTCGTCTTGGGTCGGGTGTTGCAACGGCACTAAGTCTGACAATGGATTGGCTGAAATAACAACTCCGCATGCGTGCGTAGAAGCATGTCTTGCAACACCTTCCAATTTTAATGCCAAATCAATAAGTCGTTTTGCCTGCGGATCGGATTCGTAAAAATTCCTAAATTCCGAAACTTTTTCCAAAACTTCCGGTAAATCCATTCCAAAAGGAACCATTTTTGCCAAAGCATCGCAATAGCTGTAAGGGTATGCCAAAGCCCGGCCAACATCACGAATAACCGCTCTGGCGGCCATTGTTCCAAAGGTTATAATTTGGGCAACGTGGTCTGCGCCATATTTGTCTGCTACATATTTTATAACTTCGTCTCGCCTTCTGTCGGTAAAATCAATGTCAATGTCTGGCATCGACGAAACTCTTTCTGGGTTCAAAAATCTTTCAAAAAGCAAGTCATGCTTTATCGGGTCAATATTGGTAATGCCGGTGGCATAGCAAACCAAACTTCCGCCGGCTGACCCCCTGCCCGGCCCCACAACAATCCTGTTTTGTTTTGCCCAATTGACAAAATCCTGCACGATTAAAATATAGGGCGCAAAACCGGTTTTATTTATCACTGACAACTCGTAGTCCATTCTTTCTTTCGTGGTCAATGTGACTTGGGAACCATATCTTTTTTCCAAGCCAACATAAGAAAGTTCAGTTAAATACTGTTCGGCTGTTTTACCGGTCGGTAAATTAAAGTGGGGGATTTGCACTTTTCCCAACTCAAATTCAAATTGGCAGGCTTCTGCAATTTTTTGGGTATTTTCAATGGCTTCCGGAGTATCTTTAAAAATTTCAGCCATTTTTTCCTGGCTTAACATTGAAAAATCATCTGTCCTTAGAGTGAGCCGTTCTGGGTCGTTTGGTTCTGCGCCGGTGTTTATGAGCATCAAAATATCCTGTGCGTCGGCGTCTTCCGGCCTTAAGTAATGGATGTCATTGGTGGCAATTAAAGGAATGCCGGTTTTTTTTGACAGCTCAATAAGTTTTTTGTTGGCAATTTGCTGTTCTGGGATATTTTTGTGATACTGCAGTTCTAAATAAAAATTTCCTTTTCCAAATAAGTTTTCGTACTTCTTGGATAATTCTTCGGCTTCCTGCAACTTATTTGCCAAAAGCAATTTGGGAATTTTCCCGTTAATGCAAGCCGATGTGGCAATTAATCCTTCTGCGTGTTTTTCTAATAATTCTTCGTCAATTCTGGGTTTGTAGTAAAATCCCTCAAGGTGGGCCTTTGTTACCAACTGCACTAAATTTTTGTAGCCCTGTAAATTTCTGGCAAGCAAAATCATATGGTAAATTTTGTTATCAATGTTGGCCCTTTTGTCGTGACGCGATTCAAAGCCAACATAAACCTCACAGCCAATAATGGGTTTTATTCCCCTTGTCTTTGCTTCTTTAAAAAATTCCACGGCGCCGTATAAAACTCCGTGGTCGGTTAAAGCCACTGAATCCATTCCTAACTCTTTAACGTAATCCAAAAGGTCGGGAATTTTGGGCAGTCCGTCTAAGAGAGAATAGTGAGAGTGAGTGTGAAGATGGGTAAATTTCATTTCATCAACGAATAACGAATTTAGTTGTGAATTTTCGAATTTACGAATATGCGATATCTAATTCTATATTTTAATAAAAATCAGCACAAGCTTGACTTGCTCGTCTAAAAATAGTATAGTTAAAAAGTGGATCATTGAC
>CAYJVF010000008.1:6762-14064 GCA_964373565.1 uncultured Candidatus Saccharibacteria bacterium | reverse complement strand
ACCCAGGATGTACTTCAAAACAAGATAATAACGAATACAACCAAAGTAATTTAGCTGTTTCCTGTAACGCTTCTCCAGACCCTGCGCAAGTAGATGAACAAGTAAGATTTAGAGCTAATGTTTCTGGCGGAACCGGAAGTTATTCATATCGCTGGTCAGGTGATTGCGATAGCAATTCATCTGATTGCTACGAGACATTTTCAAATGATGGAGGTTATACCGCTAATATAAGAGTAACTTCAGGGGGAATTTCTGTAAATAATTCATGTAATGTGACCGTTGAAGAGGAAGACGATGACTTGTCTGTATATTGCCAAGCATCTCCAAGTTCGGCTGATGAGAATGAATCAATAACTTTTAGGGCTTATCCTTCCGGCGGAAATGGAAGCTATTCATATCGCTGGTCGGGTGATTGCGATGGAAGTTCAAGGAATTGCAATGAGTCTTTTTCAAATTCAGGAACTTATCGCGCAACCATTAGGGTCAATTCTGGCAACAAGTCAGATACTGCTTCGTGTTCGGTTGCAGTTGGGCAAAACAACCAGCAGGGATATAGTACCGTTACCAAAAAAGTTAGAAATCTTTCTTTTGGTTTGGGAAATTATTCCGAATCGGTAACAGCTTCGCCCGCCGATATTTTGGAATTTAACATATCAATATACAATTCTTCAAACCAAAACATATCCAATGTTTATGTTAAAGACATTTTGCCTGCCAACTTAATTTACAGCAACGCTCTTTTTGTCAACAATTCCATAAATTCAGGAAACATTGTATCTGGAATATACATAAATAATATTCCAGCGTACCAAACAACTACCGTAAGCTACAAAGTACAAGTGGCGCAAGCCCAGAATTTCTCATTTGGAACAACTACTTTAAAGAATTTGGTTACGGTTAGCGGTTCAAACTTCTCTTCTACTACTGATGACGCCTTAGTGATTGTCAACAGAATCGGAGTGCTTGGAGTAACCACAGTTCCTACCGGAGTTTCAGATAATCGTTCTGCGGGCTATATGCTTTTAACTGGAATTTTAGGTTCGTTAGGATTTGCAATTTTCAGAAAGATAAGGACAAATTTAATGTAAAGTTTTAAAAAGCGGCTCGCCATTAGGCGAGCCGCTTTTTGCAAGGACTACCTTCTTCCTTCAAAGGCCGATTCTAAAGTTTCTTCATCAGCGTATTCTAATTCTCCTCCAACGGGCAAGCCTTTTGCCAGATGAGTTATTTTAAGATTTGCTACCATAGTTTCTTTTAAAACTCTTTGAACCAAAATGGAAATTGATTTGCCGTCAAGCGTTGGGTTTGTGGCAATAATAATTTCCGTAAAACTTTCAAAACCGAATTTTTGCGGGCTGGCAATTCTTTCTTTTAACTCGTTGAGCCTTAAATTTTCAAGGTCAGACTTGGTAAAACTTGAAGCGCCCCCTAAAATAAAGTAAAGTCCTTTGTACCTTTTGGTATTTTCAATGGAAATCAAATCAGCTTCTTTTTCTACAACGCATAAAGTTTGGCGGTTGCGCGCAGGGTTTTTGCAAATTTCACACAAGTTTTCTTGTCCCTCAAATGGATTAAAACAAAAAGCGCACAATTTTACATTATTTTTTAATTCCAAAAGGGCATTGGCCAATTCATCTATTTTTTCTTTGGGCAGTTTCATCAAGTAAAAAACAAAACGGCCGGCTGTCCGCCTGCCGATAGTGGGGAACTCGGAAAATATTTTAGATAGTTTTTCAATGCTATTTTCCATATTCAATTTTAAATTGAAAATTCAGCGAAGTTATTCTCCGGTAAATTCTGCGGTATAATCGGCCGTTTCTAAACTCCTAAAGCTTACTCTTTGCTCGTCAAAGTATAACTTTATCGCTCCCTGGGCGCCGTTTCGGTGCTTTGCCACAATAATTTCGGCAATATTTTTTTCCAAAGAATTTTCGTTGTATTTGTCCTCGCGGTAAATAAACATCACCACATCTGCGTCTTGCTCAATGGCTCCCGATTCTCTTAAATCAGAAAGCATTGGCCTATGGGGAGTGCGTTGTTCCACCGCTCTTGAAAGTTGAGATAAAACTAATACGGGGATATTCAGTTCTCTTGCCAGTCCCTTCAACGCGCGGGAATTTTCCGTTACTTGCTGAATAGGTGAGGCGTACTTATTAGTTGTGTCCATCAGTTGCAAATAATCAACAATAATCAAACCAAGACCGGCATCCGCCTGCAACCTTCTAGCCATTGCCCTCATTTGCAAAATATTGGTGGTGCCGGCGTCGTCAATGTAAATTGGGGCTTCCGAAAGAGTGCCCATGGCGCTTTGCAGTCGCGAAAAATCATTATCACCCCCGCCGTCTTGCAGTTTGCCCGTTCTTATGCGCCAGGCATCCACATTTGCTTGACTGGCAAGCAATCTTTCCACTAATTGGTCTTTGGACATTTCCAAACTAAAAATTCCAACAGGCAAATTTTGAAAAACAGCTACATTTCTGGCAATATCTAATGCCAAAGACGATTTTCCCATGGAAGGTCTGGCGGCCAAAATAATCAAGTCAGACCTTTGCAGTCCCGAAAGCATATTATCTAACTGTTTAAAGCCAGTAGGTACGCCCCTGTACATTGTTTTATGTTTTGAAAGCTGGTCTATTCTTTCAAATGTTTCTCCCAGCATTTCTTTTATCGGCACAAACGACTGGCGCAGAGACTTCTGGCCTATTCCAAAAACTCTTTTTTCGGCTTTATCCAGTAAAACATCAACATCTTGCGACTCGTCAAAGGCATCTAATCCTATTTGTTCTGAAGTTTCAATTAAATCCCTTAAAATCTTTTTTTCTTTGACTATTTTGGCGTAGTTGGCAACATGGGTGGCCGTAGGCACTGCATTTATTAAAGAAGTAAGATAAGCCGAACCTCCAACCAGCTCTAATTTCTCTTTTTCTTTTAGGCGGGCAGAAACGGAAATAATATCTACCGGTTCAGTTTTTTCAAAAAGATCAATCATTGACTGGTATATTTCTTTGTGGATACCTTTATAAAAATCATTGGCAGATATAAAGTCAACAATTTTGATAATGGCATTTTTATCTAACATCAAACAGCCCAAGAAGCATTTTTCAGCTTCCAAATTTTGCGGCGGTTTTTTTTCTAATAATTCATTTGCCATATATACTGGTATAACAAAATTAACACGGGCGAGCAACATTGACACGAGTCAGTAAAGATGATAGAATTAAGAACATAACAGTCACCCTTCAAAAAGGAGCGGCCATGGAGAAAGAAAAAGAGTTCACTGGAGATCATCTACGGGCGATACGTTCAGTTCTTTGTCTTTCAGGTATGAGTATTTCTGAAGGCAGAAGAGTTACCATCCAAGAGAGAGCGAGAGCGGCAGAAATTCTAATTGCCAAATTTTTAAGCGGCCTAGTCGCCGATCCCAAAGCGGCAGCCGATAAAATCTTGGGGTTATGGCTAAGCCGGAAAAAAAGGTCTTTGAGCAAATAACTCTTTCTCAATTAAAAAAGCTCCGACGCAATCGCGCCAGAGCTTTCTTTTTTTATCATTTTCGCATTTTAGTTTATAGATTCTATTTTTTTTAACGCAGTTCCTTCTTTGGTATCTTCAACCGTAAAACCATATTTTTCTATTTCTTTCCGCAATTCATCAGCCTTAGTAAAATCCCCGGCTTTTCTATAATTTTCTCTTTCTGTTAAAATCTTTTTAATCTCATCGGGAATACTTGCCGCGCCAAGATTTTTTAAATCAATGATGTCAAATATGTCGTTTATCTGTTCAAAGAACTTTAAAATTTCTGCGGATTCTTTTTTGCTTATGCCAGATTTCTCCAACACTTTGTTGGCTGACTTTATAAATTCAAAAATGGCGGCAAACGCTTTTGGCGTATTAAAATCATCATTTAGATTTTTGTAAAAATCATTTTTCACTTTTTTAAGTAAGTTTTGGATTTTGGATTTTGGTAATTTAGGTTTGTTTGGGATTTGAGATTTGTGATTTGTGATTTTACGGATAAATTCTTCAATTTTTTCTAAGGCTGACTTAACTTCTTGCATTGAAGAATCGGAATAATCAACCGGATGACGCCATAAATTTTTAAAAACCCAAAACCTTAAATGTCTGTAAGGATATCTTTTTAAAAAATCGCTTATGGTTATAAAATTATTCAGGGATTTTGACATTTTTTGGCCTTCTGTTGTCAAAAATCCCACATGCATCCAGTATTTTACCATCGGGCTTTTACCTGAAATTGCTTCCATTTGGGCGATTTCTGCTTCGTGATGGGGGAAAATGAGGTCCATGCCTCCGCCGTGGATATCATACTGGGGTCCAAAAAACTTCTCCGTAATGGCGGTGTCTTCAATGTGCCAGCCGGGCCGCCCTTGGCCAAATGGGCTGTCAAAACTTGGTTCAAGGCTATTTTGCTGGTTTAATTTCCAAATGCAAAAATCTCCCCGATTTTTTTTATTTTTATTATAATCTATTCTGGAAACCGCGTCGTCTGACTGCAAAGCCTTTCTGCCCGATAACTTGCCGTAATTTTTAAATTTAACTATGTCAAAGTAAATTCCGTCGTCTAATTTATATGCAAACCCTTTTTCTAAAAGTTTTTCTATTTGTCCAATGATTTCTTTAATATAATCCGTGGCTCTTGCGTATTTATCAACTTTATTGATGCCAAGGCTTTTCATGTCTTTAAAATAATCTTTTTCAAAAGCAATGGCCAGATCTTTTGGCAAAACACCCTTTTCTTTCGCTCTTATAATTATTTTATCATCTAAATCCGTTATATTTTGCAGATAGAAAACTTTATAGCCGATTTTTTTTAAATATTTGGCAAACCCGTCAAAAAAAATGCAAGTTCTGGCATGGCCGATATGGGAAAAGTCATAGACCGTCGGGCCGCAGACAAAAATATTAAATCGCTTGCCCTTGAGCGGCTTTAAAATTTCTTTTTTACGAGACAATGTATTGTATATTTTTGTTTTATCCATGTTTTTACCCGGTCAAATAACCCGAAGGGCTAATTTTGCGTTACGCAAAAATTATTTAACCGGATTAATTTTTTTATAATCTGAAACTTTTAAAATTATGCTTAAGATTAATATTATTGAAGAAAACCACAAAAGGTTTATGTAAAGCGAAGGCGGAGTATCAGGAAAATAAAACAGTATTGCCAAAAATACAATAGACTGAAAAACCATTTTTACTTTACCAAAGATATTGGACTTTATTAAAAATCCCTTTTTTTGAGAATAAGCGGAAGAAATTCCGCTGATTACTTCCAGTAAAATCAGCCAAAAAAGCAGAAATTTTTCAGAAGGAAAGAGACTATAAAATGCAATTGGTATTATTAAAAATCTGTCGGCAATGGGGTCTAAAATAATGCCTAATTTCGTTTCTTTGTCTAAGCCCCTTGCAATAGAGCCATCTAAAAGGTCCGTTATGGCTCCTATGGCAAAAAGGGCGATGATCAGTATCTTATTATCGTTTTCATAGTAGAATAATAATACAAGAATACACAGGCTTATTAGTATTCTTGCAAATGTAAGTTGGTTTGGCGTTAACCATCTTGGCCAATAGGGTTTTATAAACAAAAAAAGCAGCTGGTCTCTTAACCCGTCTATTTTTTCAAAAAGTAATTTTACTTTTTTTAAAAATTCCACAATTAAAATATCTTACATAATTTTTTGGCAAATGTAAAATTTGCAGAAGTCTAATTTTATGATAAAATTAAAAAAATGAGAGAAATTTTTTAGCAAATTATAAAGCATCTTATTGTGGGGTCCTTGGCAGTGGCATTTGACTTGATGTTTTTTGAGTTATTTGTTTTATTTTTTCCGCAATATATCTTGCGAAAGCATTTTCTTTTTTGATTTCCGTTGCCATAAAATATATAGGAAATAAATACTGGACTTTTAAAAAAAATAATACGGACGGAATATATAAAGAAATCGCCCAGTTTTTAGGGATAACCCTTGGTGGACTGGCAATAGATTTGTCTGTTTTCTATTTTTCCGCAAAAGTTGTTGGTCCGCAATTTGGAATTTCAGAATTTTTGCGGATTAGAATGTGCGTTATTTTGGCGGCTGGCGTCGTCGCAATTTGGAATTTTTCAGGAGATAAGTTTGTTGTTTTAAAGAGATAATGTCTTATAATGACTTATAAATATTTTTATGGAAAATAATATAGTTTTATATCGCAAGTACCGGCCGCAAAACTTTTCTGAAGTAATCGGGCAAAATCATGTTGTCCAAACTTTGATTAACTCAATTGATGGCAACTCAATTGCTCACGCTTATTTATTATCGGGGCCGCGAGGATCGGGTAAAACGTCAATCGCCAGAATATTCGCCAAAGCCATAAACTGCGAATCCGCCAGCGGACGGACCAAAAATTCAGAGCCTTGCAATAAGTGTTCTTCTTGCCTTGAAATAACCGCGGGCAATTCTTTAGATTTAGTTGAAATTGACGCCGCCAGCCACACCGGAGTTGACGAAGTTAGGGATTTAATAAGCGGAATAAAGTTTTCTCCGGCAAAATCAAAGTATAAAGTTTTCATAATTGACGAATGCCATCAGCTTTCAAAATCGGCGGCAAACGCTCTTTTAAAAACTTTGGAAGAACCTCCCGAACACGCCATATTTATTTTAGCAACCACCGAAGCCCATAAAATGATTCCAACCATAATTTCAAGATGCCAAAGATTTGACTTTAAAAGACTTCAAACTTCAGAAATCATAAAAAAACTGGAGCTCATTTTAAAAAAAGAGGGGATTGTGGCAGAGCCTTCGGCTCTTTCTCTTGTTGCTTTAAATGCTCGCGGATCGTTTAGAGATGCCGAATCAATTTTAGACAAATGTATAAGTTTTATCGGCAAAGACGGAAAAATTGCGGTCAAAGAAATAAAAGACTTGCTGGGAATTGTTGAAGTAAGCCAAGTATCTGGCTTTTTAGGATTTATTATGCCCGCCAGCGCAGGCGGGCGACAAAATGCCAAAGAAGCTATTTTGGCGATAAACAATTTGGTTGAAGCCGGTGCCGATTTGCAGGAATTTGCCAAGTCGTTAATTTTTTATTTGCGCCAATTATTGATTTTTAAAATAAATCCAGAATTGGTTAATTTGCAAAATTCCGGTTTTAGCGCCGAAGAAATACAAAAAATTTCAGAGCAAGCGAATTGCCTTTCAGAAAGTCAAACCCAAGAAATGTTGGAATTATTTATTGATGCGGAAAATAAAATGAAGTATGCCACGATTTTACAGCTACCCTTAGAGTTGGCCATAGTTGACATAACACATA
>CAYJVF010000008.1:2426-6662 GCA_964373565.1 uncultured Candidatus Saccharibacteria bacterium | reverse complement strand
AAACTCTAAATTCTAAACAAAATTGCTCTTTCTTGAAAAAAATACAAAAAATGCTATTATTAAGTCATATTGCGGGGTCGTCTAACGGTAGGACTTCTGGTTTTGGCCCAGAATATTTAGGTTCGAATCCTAGCCCCGCAGCCATATAAAATTATGTTCAAGCCAGGGAACATAATTGACATAAATTTTTATATTTGATAGTATTAAGTTGTCTCCAGAAAAATGAATATTTTTTAAAAATATGCAGTTTTTTGGAGACAGTTGGCAGAAAAACTCGGCAGTTTCTTGGCGCTACAAGCCACTACCGAGTAAAGCATTTTACGCGGGTGGCCACACAACCCTTTGGATGGGTAAGGCCGTTAAAGGAGTTTAGCTTAAGGTCCCTATCTTTAGATAGAGGGCTATGAAGAGGCAGCAATGCTTTTTCTAAGGATTCGGACATCCTTTGAGCAGCTCGCTGGCGACAATTTGTCGCTTTTCCCCGTCTTTCTGCTTACTGCCAATTGTCTCCACAGTTCATTTCCATCATCGTCCGTTTCATTTTCCGCTTCAGGCGGATTCATTCAAAGGCCAAAGCAAATCATCGCTTTGGCCTAATTTTTTGACTTTTTTATTTTTTTTGATAAGATTTATTAAATGGGGCGCGTAGTTCAGTGGTGGAACGCTGTCCTGATAAGACAGAGGTCGAAGGTCCGATTCCTTCCGCGCCCACAAATTTTATAAAATGCGCAGCTCTAAAAGTTGCGCATTTTATTTATAGAATTTACAAAAAAGTTGAAAAAAAGTATAATGAAGTAATATGGGTAATTTTTTTAGGAACTACGCTTTTCCAGTCGCCACCATTTCGGGAAGCATCATAGGAGTCGGTTTTTTTTCTTTGCCGTACATAGCTTTAAAAACGGGTATTTTCGTAATGCTTTTTTATTTGGTGATTTTGACCGCCTTGGTTTTGTTTTTACATTTGATTTTTGCCAAAATAAGTTTGAAAACTCCGGATTTTAAAAGGTTTCCCGGTTTTGTTGGTTATTTTTTTGGAAAAAAATGGGAATTGGTCGCTTTTTTTACGGCAATTTTTGGTTTATTTGGAGTTCAACTGGCTTATTTAATAGTAGGGGGTCATTTTTTAACAGTTATTCTCCAGCCCATGCTTGGCGGAAGCTTTTTAATCTATCTTTTTTTCTATTTTTTAATTTTAAGCGCTATAATTTTTTGGGGCACTAATTCAATTTCTAAAATTGAATTTTGGGCGCTTGCCCTGCTGACCATTCTTTTGCTAATGATATTTTTCAGAGGACTTTATTATATTGATTTTAAAAACTTTTTAATTCCGTCCTCCGGCAATTTTTCAGATTTCTTTTTACCTTACGGAGCGATTTTATTTTCTTTGTGGGGGACCGGCTTAATACCGGAAGTTGAGGAAATGTTAAAAGGCAGGAAAAAATTACTTTTTAAGGTGGTGGCGATTTCAACAATTATTCCGGCGGTTCTTTACCTGTTATTTATTTTTTTGATATTGGGAATTACGGGAAGCCAAACAACAGAATCAGCTTTGGTGGGACTTAAGACATTTTTCAATAACGGTTTTGCTTTATTGGCCATTTTTATAGGAGTCGTAACCACATTCGGCGCATTTATAGCCAATGGCCTTTACTTGAAAAAAATGTTTATTTATGACATGAAATTGAATAAATTGGCGGCTTCATGCTTGACTTGCTTTGCCCCGATCATGCTTTTTCTTTTGGGTTTTGATTCTTTTATTCCCTTGATTTCATTTATCGGAGGTTTTTTCTTAGGCATTAATGGCATATTTATTTTATTAATGTACAAGAAAATCGGCGGTAAAAATTACATAATTTATCCGTTATCTTTGGTATTTATAGCGGGGGTAATATATGAAATAATTTATTTTATTAAATGAACTGGCTTTTCTTACTTTTAGCGCTTATTTTTTCCTGTGTTATTCTTTCATGGGTCAGCTCAAGACTTATTAAAGATTTAATCCAAATTGCAAAGTATTTGCAGTGGCGCGAGTTTATTATCGCTTTTTTTGTGATGGCTTTCGCCGTTTCTTTGCCCAACTTTTTCGTGGATATCAATGCCGCCCTGCAAGGAAAGCCGGAATTGGCTCTGGGCGACATTCTTGGCGGAAACTTAATTGATCTGACTCTGGTTTTGGCAATAGCAGTCTTTTTTAGCAAAAAAGGTCTTGCGGCCACAAGTCAAATGGTTCAAACTAGCGCTATTTTTACATCTGCAGTTGCGGTTTTGCCTTTATTTTTAATTATTGACGGAAAGTTAGGCAGACTGGACGGAGTTATTCTGATTTTATCTTTTATTTTTTATGCGGTATGGATTTTTTCAAAAAAGGAAAGATTTAATAAAGTTTATAGCGCGAAAGTCATTAACCCACTAAGCGATTTTAAGGGTTTTGCCAAAAGCATATTAAGAATAGTTGTCTGTTTAATTTTGCTTTTAGTGGCTTCTCAATTTATAGTAATGTCCGCCCAATTTTTCTCTGACCAACTGGGAGTGTCGCTGGCTTTAATTGGGTTGCTGGTAATAGGGCTTGGAAATGCTTTTCCTGAAATGTATTTTTCTATAATTTCAGCGCGAAATTCGCAAAACTATTTGGTTTTGGGAGATTTAATGGGTTCTGTAATAGTATGCGCTACTTTGGTTTTGGGAATTATTTCTTTGTTTATGCCATTTGAAATAAAAGAATTATCTTCTTTTGTGTTGGCGCGTATTTTTTTAATAATCGCGGCCATTCTTTCTTTAATATTTATCAAAACCGGCAAAAAAATTACCCAAAAAGAGGGCTTGATACTCTTAGCTGTTTATATTATATTTTTAATATTCGAGATTTTTATCTCGTAAAAATCCATTATGTATTTTTAGTGCCAAGGTTATATATTTTCGGCGCTAAGATTCTATATTTTAGGTGCTAAAATTTCAGTAATGATACGACTTCAGTTTTCAGCGCAAGCAAAAGTTCATGTCCCAAAAATACGCTGGAGCGTACTTTTGGGACATGAGTACTTTCCTAACTTGTTGATTGTTTTTATTATTTTGGCGTTGCTCTGTCCTAAAAATACGCTGGAGCGTACTTTTGGGACAGACAAATAATCAGTTTATTTTATGAATGAAGTTACTCAAAAAATTTTATTGCTCTTGTATAGCGGACTAGCATTTGGTTATGCTTATACGCCCAACAGAAAGTGGAGGGTCATAAAGAACGCGGCTAAAGAATGGAAAAAAATAAACGAAAATGAATTGAAGAAAGGTATTAGAAGTTTATATAAACTTGATATTATTGACAAAAAAGAGGAAATTGATGGGTGGACAATGGTAAAACCTACTGAAAAAGGAAAACTAAGGGCACTGAACATTTTACTTGATAATATAAAAAACAGCGATAAAAAATGGGATGGAAGATGGAGAATGATAGCATTTGACATACCCGATTCATCTAAAAGGGGAAGAGACGCTTTAAGGCGAAAATTAAACAAAATAGGTTTTAAAAAATTTCAAGAAAGCGTTTTTATAACCCCATACGATTGTCAAAAAGAAATGATGGCTTTGGTTGATTTTTTTAAATTAGAAAAATATGTCAGGTTTGGCATTCTTGATTTTATTGATAACGAACTTGATTTCAAAAAGTTTTTTAAGATTTCATAACTCAAATTACTATTTCTTTCTTCTATTCTCATTTTTAATCTATATTTTTACTTCCGCCCCATATCCATGTCCATTCTTTTACTAATTACTCGTGTCCCAAAAGTACGCTGGAGCGTACTTTTGGGACACGGGTTATTGACATTTTATACTTAAAAGATATAATATGTTTACTCTACGTTTGGGAAAGTTCTTTTAACTTAGGAGGTTTTTATGAGCGAATTTATCATTCAGTCTCCGGAGATTTATGGGCTTACTTCCGATGCTCTGCTAGAAATAATGGCACACGACATGGATGTCATTCATTCCCGCGAAGGAATTATGGAAGAGAGCAGACTTTTGCTTGATAGGAAGAATGTAGTCGCCACCTACAACAAAAACATGGAGTTACTTGGGCGCATTCAAGCCAAAGAGGCCGAGTTCTATGAGCAAAGTAAGTTATACCCTCTCCTTAAGAAAGAAGTCATTCCCTTTTTGTTAAGTATCTACAAGGGGAATGATGATTGTTTGATGGCAAAGATGAAGCAGTCTGCCCCCAATGACCACGCCGCCCTACTTGAA
>CAYJVF010000008.1:0-2326 GCA_964373565.1 uncultured Candidatus Saccharibacteria bacterium | reverse complement strand
AAAGGTTTGCAATAGCCTTAAGGCTTTACAACGACTGCTTTATTGAGGTAGGGGCAATGATTATCCGCTTGAGCGATTATTGGAAAGGGGGTAACTATACCTTAGCCATTGCGAAAGTTCACGAAAATGAGCAATGGCTTATTTCTGAGGGCAACGACATTGTTTTTTACGAGACCGAGGTTTTATTCCCCTTTTTAGGTTCTTCATCCATGGGCTCTTTTGACCGGAACATTGGCTCGTGGGTTGACATCACCTCTTGTTTCAAGAAAGCATTTGAGTTTTTTGCCCAACGCCAAGGAAGGTTATGTTTTCCAATGTTGGAACTAGGCGCCCAACACTCTTTTCGTTATGAAAATGTAGAAGCGCTAAGCCAAGCTTTGGCGCACCATGCGCTTTACGAAGAGATAAAACATCAAATCAATTTCTACCACCGCGTAATTGCTCCCGGCAATGAGGATAAGCATGGAAATAGGATTCAATTCCTTCAAGAGCGCCTTCTTGTCACGAGCAACTTTGTAATTCCCCCTGAATCGTCGCCGATTGACGAGCGCCTTCAATTTGCCAATAATATTGAGGAATTGAATGCCAAGCTCACCGTTATGGCATTTAGTCCCGACCCCCATTTGGAAGTGGCGATGCACTATAACACTTTTCAGGTGGAGTCTCAATTCATTCAGCCATCGCGCCTGTGCGAGGGGTCTATTATTGCGGCATTGCTGATGAATGCAGATGCAAGGGCGCTTGGGCCCGGCGCGTTGGTGGACATTATGTCTTGGCCCGATAAAACCCTGCGCAAAGCAGCGTTAGATGCTCTTAAACGAACATTCCGGGAGGAATTTGAAAACCTCCCGTTCTGCGGCCTTGACGAAAACGGGAACTTAGTGGAAACACCAAGGACTCATCCGTTCTTCTATCAATGGCAATAGCAGTAAAACAAACGATGCCCTGCTTTTGAGTGGGGCTTTTTTTTGAAAAAAAAATTTGGTATGATGAACGCAATGGATATCGCAACTATTTTTTATATTCTTATAATTCTCGGCATTGGGGCGGTGATTTTTTTGTTGGTCAGAAAAAAACCGGAAATCAAAAAAGATGATGGTCAGCTGTTGATGCTTCAACAACAGATAAATCATATTTCACAGGTATTAGATACCAAATTGTCCGAATCAAATAAAAACCAGCAATTCCAGTTTAACCAATCAACTAAAATCATTGGCGATGTGCGCGAACGGCTGGCAAAATTAGACGAGACGAATAAGCAGGTGGTCAGTTTTGCCGACCAATTAAAAAGTTTGCAGGATATTTTAAAAAATCCCAAACAGCGGGGGGTTTTGGGAGAGTATTACTTGGAAACGGTGCTGAAAAATGTGCTTCCACCCGGAAGTTATCAAATGCAATACAGTTTTAAAGACGGGACGATGGTGGACGCGGTGGTAATGGTGGACAAAAGAATTATTCCCATAGATTCTAAATTTTCCATTGATAATTATAATAGAATGGTGGAGGGTCGCGATGTTAATGAAAAAAAGAGATATGAAATGGCGTTTATTGCAGACTTAAAATTGCGGATTGACGAAACTTCAAAATATGTGAAGCCGGAGGAGAAAACGATGGATTTTGCTTTTATGTTTATCCCTTCTGAAGCGGTGTATTATGATTTGCTTATCAATAAAGTAGGCGTGATTTCAGAAGATACCAATAATTTGGTGTATTACGCAGGGAAGAAAAAAGTGATTGTAGTTTCGCCAACTTCTTTTTTGGCCTATTTGCAAACGGTGTTGCAGGGGCTTCGCAACCAGAAAATTTCAGAACAGGCGCAGGTAATTATTAAAGAAGTAGAACGCCTGGGCAAGCACTTGTTTACGTATTCAGAATACATGAGGCGCATGGGCGACCATTTGGGATCTACGGTCAGCTCGTTTAATAAGGCCAAATCCGAATTATTAAAAGTGGATAAAGATGTGGTGAAAATCACCGATGGCGAACTGAAAATAAAAATAGGCGAAGTGGAACGGCCGGAACTTGACTCCGCGGAATAATTTTGCTAAACTACCGACTAATGTTAGCTGTGATTAAAACCGGAGGAAAGCAATACTTGGTTGCTCCCGGAGACAAAATCAAGGTGGAAAAGTTGGATGAAAAAGAAGGGAAGGAAATAACCTTTGACGAAGTTTTATTATGCGACAGAAATAAGAAGATAGAAATCGGCGCTCCGTTTGTGAATGGCGCTAAAGTTACCGCAAAGGTGTTGGGCGAAGGAAAGGGAAAGAAACTGATTATTTTTAAATATAAGTCAAAAAAAAGATATAAAAGGAAAGTGGGACAT
>CAYJVF010000007.1:0-15846 GCA_964373565.1 uncultured Candidatus Saccharibacteria bacterium | reverse complement strand
TTCAAGGTATGATAAAAAGTTCTATCAAATTTCTATCTCAAAAATTGGGAAAAATCCAAAGAAACCATTTCGTAATTCAAGGAAAGATTATTTTAAAAACTCTCTCTTTCTTAATTCTTTGTGGTAAGTTATGGCAAATCGGTGAGCTTCGTCGTCAAGGTGTTTTACAAGATTATAAATTTCTTGAGGTAAATTTTTCAAAGGAATTGGCTGTTTTTGCTCCTCAATAAATAATTCCCGTCTTCCCTTAGCAATAGAAATAATCTTTATATTTTTGGGCTCTCGCGTATTTGCCAAAGCTTTAGAAAACACACGAGCACTATTCTTAGTCTTGATGGCAATATTAAGTTGGGCAATCCCTCCATCGATAAGCATGACTTCAGGGTACTTCCATTCCGGGTGCGCTATTCGGCGCATTAGAACTTGTTCTAACATTGCTATATCATTTGGCTTACTTTCTAACAACTCATAGTTACGTTTTCTGTTATTCGTAGATTCGGATGTCATTCGTATATTGGGATCGCTGGGATCCGCGATGCGGATCCTAAATTTTTTATACTGACTTTTATCGGGCGTTCCATCAACAAAAACCACCATTGAGCCAACGGCAAATTTTCCCTGAATGTTTGAAATATCATAGCACTCAATTTTAGAAATCGGTTTGTTAAATTTTAAAACTTCCTGCAATTTTCGCCATGTTTTTTGCCATCCGTCAGTTATTGCAATGTCCGACATTGCAATAACTTTAGAGTGGGACATTACGGCCTCTAAGGCCCGGATTTTTTCTTTTACCTTTGTGGCATTCTCAAATTCTTGAGAATTTGAGAATGTTTGCATTTCTTTTTTTAAATCGTATAAAACATTTTTTCTTTTTCCTTCTAAAATTAAAATAAGCTTTTTTATATTTTTTTTATACTCTGCCAAATCAGGCGTGGGTCCGGGGCATAATTTAAGATGGCACCAAGCGCATTTATTTTTTGGGTGCGCGGTTAAAGTATAAAAGGGAAAAACTCTCCGCAAGTATTTTAATATTTTTTTAAGGGCAGCGCCCTCTACAAATGGGCCAATGTAGTCAGTTTGTAGTTTGTAGTGAGTAGTTTGTATTTTCTTTCCACTTACCAATTCGTACGAATTGGTAAGTGGAAAATTTGATAGTTTTGGTTGGTGGGTAATATACACATACGGAATTCTTTGCTTGTTTTGGGCGATGGCAACATAAAAATAGTTTTTATCGTCTTTCCAAATAACATTGAATTTGGGTTGGTTTTTCTTAATTAAATTTGCTTCCAGTACCAATGCCTCAATTTCTGAGTTGGTTTCAATAAAATCAATTTTTAAAACTTTATTAATAAATAAATTATCGCGATACGAAGGCTGCATGAAATGATTTTTAACCCGGTCTTTTATACTAATGGCTTTGCCAATGTAGATAGGTGTTGGGTGTTTGGTGTTGGGCGTTAGTTTTCCGTAAAACAAATAAACTCCCGTCGTTTTCGGAAGGTTATCCCTATATTTTTTCAACTCAGTATTCATTGGTTGTATTTAACCCTTAAATAGGGGATTTATCAATACAATTAGGGGCTTTTTTATCCCCGAAATACTTTTCTAACTATTTAAACGATCGTGAACTTTATTAGAAAAGAATATTCTGGTATGATTAATACTATAATTATAACCATACTATGAAAATAAGAAAAAAGAGGCGGGAGGCGCATTATAAAAAGAAGACTCCTTTGAGTAAAAAGATTTTAGAATATTTGGCTGAAACATCAGTTGGTTTGGTGTATATGGGTGCCAGAATCATGGTTAACCCCCATGACCTGAAAAGGGGCACAAAAATTTATAGCGATTACCTTGACCAGTATTTGCCAAAACTCATCGCTAACTTGAAAAATAGCCCCTACTTTTCTTTTGAGGATGGAAATTATTACGTGACAGAAAAGGGGCGGATGGAAATTATCCGTAATGTGGTGAGAAATAAAAAGGGTAAAACAAAACATTGGGATGGCCTGTGGCGGGGAATTATTTTTGATATTCCTGAAGCAAAGCGAATAGATAGGGATTTTTTAAGGAAGGAGCTGGCGTTGATGGGTTGCAAAGAGATCCAAAAAAGTGTTTGGGTTACCCATCTTGATATTGAGAAAGAACTGATGATGATTTTAAAGTTTTGGAAAAAAGATTTTAGCGGAGACATCAGGTTTTTAATGATCCAGACCATCAGTGAAGAAGAGGGGATTAAAGAATATTTTAACCTGTAATATAACTTTTCTAATAAAAAAAACGATCGTGGTAAATATTAGAAGTATGTTTGCAAGAAAAAAGCCTCGTGAGTCCTTGATAGAATCACCGGGCTAATGTATGCACAAGGCCCCGTTAAACTAAAGATCTTTGGCAGTTTTTTTCTTGCCCGCGATTGACACCCGAACCCTTAATGGCAGGTTGGGGCAGAAAGAATCTACTAGGATGTCGTTAGGATAAAGTCTGTAGCTCCCGCGCTTGGAGCTCTTATCAAAACGACTTGGTTTGCTTTCGGTAATTCTTGTGAATGTTTCTTCGTCCACTTCCCAATAAAAACAATCGCAATCACCACTCGGAACACCGACAAACGTAATGACACGCTGCATGTTTTCAGCCTCCTTAAGTATTGGCATAGGACATCTATCTTAACAAAAAAACACATTACTGAATTTCATGGTACTATTATTTTCTTAATAGTCAAATATGTTTGTATCGGCCTATTTTCGCATTTGACCAATTGGAACCATTGAATCGTCTTAAATTTTGGTGTACAATACTGTATTTCCATGAATCAAGATTTCATTAAAATCCGAGGGGCAAGGGTGCATAACTTAAAAAATATCAATCTGGATATTCCCAAAAATAAATTAGTGGTGATTACGGGGCTTTCTGGCTCGGGCAAATCATCGTTGGCGTTTGATACATTGTACGCTGAAGGCCAGCGAAGGTATGTGGAAAGTTTGTCGGCCTATGCCCGGCAGTTTTTGGGCATAATGGATAAGCCCGATGCCGACAAAATTGAAGGAATAAGCCCGGCTATTGCCATTGACCAAAGAAAATCTTTGCATAATCCCCGTTCAACCGTCGGCACCATTACGGAAATATACGACTATCTGCGGCTTTTGTATGCCAGAATTGGAAAGCCCCATTGCCCGCAATGCAAAAAGCCGATAAGCCGGCAAACAATAGACCAGATTGTGGGGCAGGTTTTAAAACTTCCCAAAGATTCTGAAATTATAATTTTGGGGCCTATTATAAGAGGAAAAAAGGGCGAACACAAGGCTATTTTAGAAGAAATTCAAAAAGCTGGTTTCGTTAGGGCAACTATTGATGGAATAATTTTTCCAATTGAAGAAGCGCTGGCAAAACCAATAGATAAAAATAGAAAGCATAATATTGAAGCAGTTGTTGACTCAATAATTCTTTCAAAGGGATTGGATCGTTCAAGGTTGGTTGATTCTTTGGAAACAGCATTAAAACTTGGCAAGGGAATAGTTGTAATTCAAAATTTTCAAAGAAACAAAAAGATACAAAAACTAAACAGGGGCAATGTGGAATTGTTTGAGAGAGCTAAAAATTACAAAAATTATGTTTTTTCAGAGCATTTTGCCTGCGAGGATTGCGGAATATCTCTGCCGGAATTGGAGCCCAGAGTTTTTTCTTTTAATAATCCTTTTGGCGCCTGTCCCAATTGCATGGGGCTTGGAGAAAAATTGGAATTGAATCCGGAATTGGTAATTCCAAACAAAAATTTGACAATTGCCGAAGGGGCAATAAGGCCTTGGGCATCAGCCTCCCACAAAGTCGGCCGACAAGGATATTACTATTGGAAACTTTCCGGGCTGGCCCAAGAATATAAATTTTCACTAGATGAACCAGTAAAAAATCTGCCAGATAAAATAATTGAAGTAATTTTATATGGAGGAGGCGATTTTGAAGGAGTAATAGGCGGACTTGAAAGAAGATATCATTCAACCGAATCAGAATGGACTAGGCAGGAAATTGAACAGTATATGACAATTAAGAAATGCGAAAAGTGCCAAGGGCGAAGACTAAAGCCGGAAGTTTTGGCTGTAACGATAGCTGAAAAGTCAATTGACCAAGTGTGCCAAATCCCTCTTGATAAAACAAAATACTTTTTTGAAAGTATTATAAAAAAGTTGAATGCCAGCGAAATAAAAATTGCCAGTCCGATTATAAAGGAAATAGTTGAAAGACTGCAATTTTTAATTGATGTTGGCTTGGGCTACTTGAATTTAGACAGAAGAGCCGGAACTTTGTCTGGCGGAGAAGAGCAAAGAATAAGACTGGCCACTCAAATAGGCTCAAGGCTTTCTGGCGTTTTGTATATTTTAGACGAACCTTCAATAGGTCTTCATGCCAGAGACCAGCATAGGTTAATAGACACACTTTTTAAATTGAGAGATTTGAGAAACACCGTAATTGTGGTTGAGCACGATTCCCAAACCATGCTGGCGGCTGATTGGATTGTAGAAATAGGCCCCGGGGCCGGAAAACACGGGGGCAGAGTGGTGTTTGAGGGAACGCCAAAGGAATTATTGAAGTCAAAAACGCTGACTGGAGATTATTTAAGCGGAAGAAAGAGTGTTTCAGAAACTTCCTTAATTGCCAAATCTCAATTACCAATTTCCAGCGACAAACCCCAAAAATATTTAACTATCGTTGGGGCGCAGGAAAACAATTTGAAAAATATTGATGTTAAAATTCCTTCGGGAAAGTTTGTTTGCTTTACGGGGGTTTCTGGCTCTGGAAAATCTTCTTTGGTTTCTGATATTTTAGCTAAAGCCTTGCTCAAAAAGTTTTACAGGGCAAAGGAGGAGCCCGGCATTCATAAAGAAATTTTAGGGTCTGAAAACTTTAATAAGGTGATTTTAATAGACCAGTCGCCCATTGGCAGAACGCCAAGGTCAAATGCGGCAACTTACACGGGCGCTTTTTCCCATGTAAGAGAAATTTTTGCGAAAACACGAGAGGCAAAAGTGCGCGGATATTCTTCCGGCCGTTTTAGTTTTAATGTAAAGGGTGGTCGTTGCGAAGTTTGCGAGGGCCAGGGCGTTAAAAAAGTTGAAATGTATTTTCTGCCCGACATTTATGTTGAGTGCGAAGAGTGCCGGGGCAAAAGGTACAACAAAGAAGTTTTGCAAATTGACTATAGGGGCAAAAGTATTTCAGATGTCTTGCATATGACCATTGAAGAGGCTTTTGAATTTTTTAAAAATATTCCACCCATCGCAGATAAAATGAAAACTCTAAAAGAAGTCGGGCTTTCATATATAAAATTGGGCCAATCAGCCACTTCTTTGTCGGGTGGAGAGGCCCAAAGGATAAAATTGTCAACAGAATTATCTCGCCGCGACACCGGAAATACTTTATATATTTTAGATGAGCCGACAACAGGGCTTCACTTTGAGGATATTAAAAAATTGGTTTTTGTATTAAGAACCTTGGTTAATAAGGGAAACTCTGTTTTAGTTGTGGAACATAATTTAGACCTTATAAATTGTTCTGACTATATAATAGATTTGGGTCCGGAAGGCGGAGAAAAAGGAGGAACCATCATTGCCGAAGGCACCCCAGAGGAAATTTCGAAAATAAAAAACAGCTACACGGGAAAGTATTTAAAAAAGTAGCATACTTTTAAAAGCTTTTAAAAGTATGCTACTTTTTTAAAAGACCAAAAAGTCGCATTGTAATGTGGTTTTTTAGTTGAATGCATTCATTGCTTTTTCTATTCCATCGCTAATTAGTATTTTCAGCACTTCTGCTGATTTTTTTATTGATTCATTTACAATTCCCATTTTTTCTTTTGTGAATTTTTGAATGACGAATTTTTCCGTGTCCGTCGACTTCTTTTCGGGGCAAATGCCGATTTTTAATCTTATAAAGTCTTTTGTCCCAACATTATTTATGATTGATTCAACCCCTCTGTGTCCGCCTGCCCCGCTGTCTTTTACAATTTTTATTTTTCCAAGCGGCAAATCAATATCGTCGTGGACGATAACTAAGTTTGTAGTTGGTAGTTTGTAGTGAGTAGTTAACTTTACTACTGCCTTGCCGGATTCGTTCATAAATGTCTGGGGTTTTACCAATATGGCGCGCTCATTTTCACAAATAAGCGATTCGTATTTTTTTGATAATTCAAAATCCGGAAATTCATTTTTTTTTGCAAAAAAATCAACAACCATAAAACCCAAGTTGTGCCGTGTATTCTCAAATTTTTTGCCCGGGTTGCCCAAGCCAACTACTATAGTAATCATATAAACACATAGTATATTTTTTTTTAGCCCTTGACAATGATTTATATGGGAATAAAATGATAAAAGTGCGCTTTGCACAGTATCTTGTACTTTAACAAATGGGAGGTCTGCGTGAGAGCTACCTGATAGTTGTTTCTAGACAGTTGCTGTTCCAGCCACGGAGCTGAACAGGGGAGGGACGCTCGGGACAGAGAGAGGCTTCAAACGCGAGAAGAGGCGCTCGTGTTTCTTTTTCCGCATAGTTTCTGGAAAAGAAAGGAAAGGGATTACTATGTCGCGGATCATTCCGACGAGTCAAGAGAAGTCTTTCATTTCCCGACTTCTCGATAACTCTATGTCTCATCAAGAAACTGCCCAAGAATGCAGGTGGAAGTTTCCAAAAAAGTACTACTCCTTCCAGCAATGGATGGAGGTCGTCGTTTTGGTCGCTAGGTCAAGCTCAAGTCCGTCGGCGATTTCGCCCAGCGACTTGGTGATTGTCTGACACGGAACAGACAAGAGGCAAGGAACTTGTGGAGGCAGTGTCTTTTTTCGTAACCTTCCTTTCTTGGAGAAAGGGGCTTGCATGTCGAGGACAGTTTTGGGTACGCACCGTCGTTTGAAGTGGAGCCACAGGAATTTTCTCTTGGAGGAGTCTGTCATTTACAATGGCAGTTCTATTGAGGTTAACAACCTCAAAAAACTTTGCGCCAAGTTTCGCAAGAAATTTGGCCTGAAGGTTCATCCAAGGGTAGTTTCTCGGATTTTGAGAGGCGCAAGGCTTTGCGCCTCTCGGACTCGCAACGAAGTGGTTTCGCCGCCCTTCCGGCAAAGGCGCAACAACGGCGCCTGCGTGCACTAAGCATTTCTATGCCCCGATTCGGTTTATTCACAACCGAATCGGGGTTGTTTTTATATATCTTGCATCATGGTAAAAAATATGATAGAATTAAGCCGTTAAATTTTTTAAAATGGAAAATTCAGAAGAAACAAAAGAAAATAAAAAATCATTTTTAAGCCGATACGCAAAATATATTCCCGGCATATGGGATTTTGTTAAAGTGATAATAATCGCCAGCTTGATAGTTTTTCCAATAAGGTATTTTTTATTTCAGCCGTTTATAGTTAATGGCGAATCTATGTCGCCCAACTTTCATACGGGAGACTATCTGATAATAGACGAAATCTCTTACAGAGTTTCAGAGCCAAAAAGGGGCGATGTAGTTGTTTTGGAATATCCGCTGGATAAATCCCAAAAGTTTATAAAAAGAATAATAGGCCTACCGGGCGAAACCATAGAAATCAAAGAAGGCAAAATAAGCATATCAAAAAATGAGAATGGCGAAGTTATAACTTTAAACGAAAATAATTATTTGTCAGACGAGTTGAAAACAGATAATAACATAAATATTACTTTAAAAGAGAACAGTTACTTTGTTTTGGGAGACAATAGGCAGTTTTCTTTTGATTCAAGGCGTTGGGGCCAACTGCCGGAAGAAAATATTATAGGAAAGGCTTTTTTGAGGCTTTTCCCAATCGGGGATATCTCTTTTATTAATTCGCCAGATTACAAATAATGACTAAGTTAAAATTGCAAAGCTTAACGGGAATGCACGATATTTTACCCAAAGATCAGCCATATTTTAAAAAAGTCTACAAATCAGTTGAAGGCATTCTTAATTACTATAATTTTCAAAGAATTGACGTGCCCATTTTAGAAAATGTTGAAGTTTTTTCCAAGGCGGTGGGAAATTTTACAGATATTGTTGAAAAAGAAATGTATGTTTTCAGAACCAAAGGTGGAGACCACGTGGCTTTGAGGCCGGAATTTACTGCCGGAATTGTCAGGTCTTATATTGAAAACGGAATGTATAGTTTGCCCCAGCCGGTAAAATTATGGACTATTGGCCACTGCTTCAGGCATGAAAGGCCGCAAGCCGGCCGATACAGGCAGCTGATGCAATTTGACATAGAAGCTATCGGCGATAAAAATCCCTCGCTTGATGGCCAAATAATACAGATAAGCTATGATATTTTAAAAGATTTGGGATTTAAAAATATATCAATTGAAATCAATTCAATCGGTGATTCAGAATGCAGGCCGTATTTTAAGAAGATTTTAACCGGCTATTTTAAGTCAAGGAAATCTTCTTTATGCACCGATTGCCAGAGAAGGCTTAAGGAAAATTCCCTAAGAATACTTGACTGCAAAGAAGAAAAATGCCAGAGAATAAAAGCGGGAGCTCCGCAAATCATTGACCATCTTTGTGAAAATTGTCATGGGCATTTTAAGCAAGTTTTAGAATTTCTGGAAGAACTGGAATTGCCCTACAACTTAAATCCTTACTTGGTTAGAGGATTTGATTATTACACAAAAACGGTTTTTGAAATTGTTGAAAAAAGCGAGCTCGGCGAGTCTCAAGGAAGCTTGTTGGGCGGCGGCCGATACGACGGATTGGTAAAACTGCTTGGAGGCAGAGATGCTCCAGCTTGCGGAGCGGCCGGGGGAGTTGACCGGATTGTTAATCTTCTTAAAACAAGAGAGCAGAAAAAATCAGTCAAAAAAAACAAGGAAGAGCCAAAAATATTTTTAGCTCAATTGGGGCAGTTGGCAAAAAGAAAAAGCCTGAAATTATTTGAAGAATTCAGGGCATCTAAAATTCCCGTGGCTGAATCGTTTTCCAAAGATTCTTTAAGAAGCCAGCTTGGAATGGCAAATAAAATGGGCATAAAATGGGTTTTAATTTTTGGCCAAAAAGAAGCCCTAGAAAGTTTTATAACTTTAAGGGACATGGATACGGGAGTTCAAAAAGAGATTCCTTTAGACAAGGTCGTAGAAGAAATGGGGAGAAAAATAAAAAAATAATTTTCAATTTCTAATTTTGAATTTTCATTAAATTTTCAATAGACTAATTTTCAAACGCTTTTAAAAATTAAATAATTAAAAATTTAATAGAAATTAGAAATTATAAATTAGAAATTTAATCACGTGGCTTTACAAGTAATTAAAAAAGAAAAAGAGAGTTCGCAAAGTTTAGCGCACAGATTTACCAAGGTTGTCAGGCAGTCTGGTGTTTTGTTGCAGGTTCGTTCAAAGCAATTCAAAAGAAGAAATAAATCTTTTTTGGCAAAAAAGAAGTCGGCGATAAGAAAAGTCAATTTGGTTGCCGAGAAAAAAAGGATGGCAAAGTTGGAAAAACCAAAGTAAATAGTATCGATACCAATATACTAATTTACCAATGATACCAATACTAAAAGACCCGTATTTTATTAGTATAATTAGTACTCATTTGTATATTAGTATCGATACTATTGCATGTTAAAGCAAACCATCCAATCTGATGCCACCAGCGCCTTAAAGCAGGGCAACAATGATGTTGCTGGTGCTTTGCGTTTATTGCTGGCCTCTATTACTTCCAAAGAAAAAGAGAAAAGATATAAGATTTCAAAAGAACAGCCTGCCGCCAAAGAAGAAGAACTTATTAAGCTATCAGAGTTAAGTGAAGATGAAATAATAACCGTCATATCTTCTGAAATAAAGAAAAGAAAAGATGCTATTGTTTTGTATGAAAAAGGAAATAGGCCAGAATTGGCCGATAAAGAAAAAAAGGAAATAGAAGTTTTACAAAAGTATTTGCCAGAACAGCTTTCGTCAGAAGAGTTGCGCAAGTTGATTGAGGATTCAATTGCCAAAACCGGCGCTAACTCGGTTAAAGATACGGGCAAAATAATGGCAGACTTGGCGCCAAAGGTAAAAGGCAAGGCCGATAATAGTGAAATTTCAAAGATAGTAAGGGAATTGGTGGGAAAATAAAACAAGTGTATATTCACTTGTTTTTGTTTGTGATATAATTAAAGTGTAAATTTATTAGTAATATACTTTGAATTACGAAATGCCCTTTGGAAAGCAAGTTTCGGGTCTTTTCTCTAAATTTTGGTTATAAATTCGCAATAATTTCTACCTCAAAATTTAGAGAAAATACCTCGAAAGCATTTCGTAATTCAAAGAATATAGCAATAATATGATAAAATTTGCAGAGCTAAAGAAGTTTTTTATCTGGTCTTTCATAGGTAGCCTTATTGTAGCTGCATTAGTTGCGGTCATTACCGTATTAGTTGGGAAATATACAGAAGTTACGGAGCGCGTCTTTGCAACTCTTTTTATGGTAGTTGCCCATTCGTTGGTAAGTTTGACATTTATCTGGAGCGATAACAAGCGTAATACTTTTGAAAAATTAACTTTTTTCATTAACACCCTGTTTCTTCTTATTGTTGCCAGCTTTATTACTTCGTTGTTTGGCATATGGAAGCTTATTTCAGGAGAAACCATGTGGCATTTGTACACGACATTCTTTTTAATAGGTTTTGCCGTCCTCCATATTGATATCCTCTCAAAAGCGAGGGGAAAAGAAAAATATATGGATATTATTATAGAAGTAAACTATCTTTTTATCGCGATGGTGGCCTTATTGCTTCAGCCATTGATTTACCTAAAAAACCCCATGTTAACGCTTGGGGAAGTATATTATCGGGGAGTAGCCGCTGCGGCAATTATTGATGGCACACTAAGCATTTTAACGATTATTTTCTATAGGCTGTATTTGCACAAGCATCCTGAAGCTGCTCCTATCTTTCAGGAAAATGTGCCAGGGATTTCCGGCCAGACTTCTAGGAGAAAAATGAGTATCTGGGTTTGGATTTTTATCATTTTCCTGCTCTTGCAATTCTTTGGCATTTTAAGTAGTCTTTTATTTTAGAAGCAAAGAAACTCGTCCCGCTCCAAGAGTTTTTTGGAGAAAACTTTTCAATCTACAAAGCCCATTGACGGGCGTTTTTGGGTATCCCAAAATGCCCGATGCGTATTTTTAGTTAAGCCCAGCGGAAATATGTTTCGCATATTTCCCCAGATATTGTACAATAGATCAATTCAACCATGATTGAGATAAACAATCTCACCAATTTTGCTGTGGATAAACACTTTTTTACGGGGGTTGCAAAAAAAGTTTTAAAGGGCGAAAATAAGGAAACGGAAAACTTATCCGTGGCTTTTATTGGTTTGACTAAAATTGCCAAGCTCAACAAAAAATACAGAAAAAAAAATAAACCCACGGATGTTTTGAGTTTTTCCGCCGTAGGCGGATCCGCCTCTGGCGGAGAAAATGATAAAAACTTTCCCAGCGACTTTTTGGAAGTTATTATTTGCCCTAAAGTGGTAAAAGAAAAAAATCCCAATTTGCCGTTAAAAGACGCAATGACAAAAACACTAATTCATGGAATACTGCATTGTTTCGGGTATGACCATGAAAAATCTTTGACGGAAGAAAGGAAGATGAGTGAGAAGGAGGAGTATTATTTTGCCAAAATATCAAATATCAAACATTAAATATCAAAATGACATATCAAAAATAAAAGATTGCCACAGGGTTGCGGCATTTTAAAATTTTGATTTTTGAATTTTGATTTTTAATTTTTTAATGAGGGGTCATTTAATTATCGGTTTAGACATAGGTACTCATACAATTAAAATGTTGGTTGCCCAGTCAACTGGCAGGCAACTGGAGGTTTTGTCTTATTTACAAATGCCGTCTTTTGGTTTAAGGAGAGGTGCTGTTATTAATCCCGATGAAACCTCAAAAAATATACAACTTTTAATTTCAGCTGCCCAAAAAGAAAGCGGAAGAAAAATCAATTCAGTTTTTGTTAATATAGGCGGCAGTCAGCTTTATGTTACTCCCTCTGACGGATTAATTTCTGTTTCAAGAGCTGACCATATAATTTCACAAGAAGACATTGATAGGGTTTTGCAAGCGACAAAAGCAATTAATATTCCCCTAAATGAAGATATACTTGATGTTTTTCCTACAGAGTTTATTATTGATGATCAAAAAGGCATAAAACAGCCACTGGGGCTAACCGGGGTTAGGCTGGAAGCAAAAGTTATTTTGCTTTGCTATTTTCAACAGTATTTCATGAATTTAACGCAAGCTGTTTTGAGCGCAAAATTGCAAATAGATGATATATTGCCATCGGTATTGGCAGCCTCTAAAGCAGTTTTGACTCCCCAGCAAAAGGAATTGGGAGTGGCGGTAATTGATATTGGTTCGGCCACTTCAAGCATAGCGGTTTTTGAAGAAGGGGACTTAATGCATTTGGCTGTTTTTCCTATTGGTTCTGCAAACATTACCAATGACCTTGCCATAGGCTTAAAAACTGAAGTATTGGTTGCCGAAGACATTAAAAAGCAATATGGCGCCTGCATCTTGGAAAAATCAAATATCAATAATCAAAAATCAAAATTGCAAGAAAAAAATCAAAATGATAAAAAGAAAAAATCAGAAAATTCAGATAGGGCTTACCCCATATCTTTTACAAAAAAGAATTTAGTTGATATTATTGAGCCAAGAGTTTCGGAAATATTAGACTTAATGCACAAGGAATTGAAAAAAATTGGCCGTCAGGAATTATTGCCAGGAGGAATTGTTTTAACCGGCGGCGGCGTAAAATTGCCAAAAATAAAAGAATTAGCCAGAGAAAAGTTGAAACTTCCCTGTCAAATCGGGATTCCCAAAGGAATAGCGGGGCTGACAGAAGACCCGTCTTTGGCCACAGTCGCTGGCCTTATTTTGGAAAGTTTTGACGGTCAAGGCGCGGGAGAGGGATTTTCATTGGATTTTTTAAAAAGTTTCTTTTCTAAATTCAAAAGGGCGTTCAGGGTATTTATACCGTAAAATAAAATAAAAAATCAAATATCAAAAATCAAAGTGATAAAACAAAACCCGCAATAGCCTTAAACTTTAATTTCTAAATTTTAATATTTAATTTTAGTGAAACTACTATGCTTCCGAAAATCAAAGTGGTGGGGGTGGGGGGTTCTGGGTCAAATACGGTTTCACGGATTGCCAAGTTTGATGTTAAGGGAGTTGAGTTGCTTGCGGTCAATACCGATGCGCAGGCACTGCATTTTTCCAAAGTTGAAAAGAAAATTTTAATTGGAAAAAATACTACTAAGGGGCTTGGCGCCGGAATGGATGTTGCAGTAGGCAAAATGGCGGCCCAAGAAAGCAGACAAGAAATCACAGAATCCATAAAGGGCTCTGAAATGGTTTTTATAACCTGCGGGTTGGGTGGCGGAACCGGAAGCGGCGCAGGGCCTGTTATTGCTCAAATTTCAAAGGAATTAGGCATTTTAACCATAGCGGTTGTAACAATGCCTTTTTCTTTTGAAGGCGAGCAAAGGCGTCTTATTGCCAGAAAAGCGGCAGAGGAACTAAAAGGCAATGTGGACTCTTTAATTATAATTTCTAATGACAGGCTTTTAAAAGTTATTGATGAAAAAACAACCGTTTCCAATGCTTTTGAAATTTGCGACGACACCTTAAAACAAGCGGTGCAAACCATTACGGACTTAATTTTAAATCCCGGAATAATAAATATTGACTTTGCTTCCGTTGTTTCAATTATGAAAAATTCTGGGCAGGCTCTTTTTGGAACCGGCAAAGCTCAAGGCCAAAACCGGGCCATTGCGGCCGCCAATCAGGCAATAGATTCGCCCTTGCTTGAGTTTTCAATTAAAGGGTCTAAGGGCATTTTATTTAATGTGGCCGGCAATAATTCTTCTCTTAGTGAGATAAAGACAGCCGCTAAAATAATTACGGAAAATGTTGACCCCAGGGCGCAGGTGATTTTTGGGGCAACTAAAGATAATTCGTTAAAAAAAGAAGAAATGAAGATAACCGTAATTGCTACTAAGTTTTAGTTTGTAATTTGTAGTTAGCGGTGAGTAGATTAAAAAAAATTCTTAATCAACAGTTTAACTTCTTGGGCCGTTGGTTTCTACTAACTACGAACTATTCACTACGCACTAATATGTCTTCCTCTAAAGTTCTTTTTTTCCTCTGCCTTTCTTTTATTTTGGGCGTTGCCCTGCAGTCTATCATTAAAATTCCCCAAATAATTTTGTGGGGTTTTTTATTTTTAGCAATTACAATTATATTTTTTTCACTTCTCCCGCCATTCTACAAATACCAAAGCTTTGGTATTTGTAGAATGGCGGGATTTTGTATTTTATTTATTATGTTGGGGATTTTGCGTTTTCAAATTACGGAGTTTAACATTGCAAATAATAATTTGGCAAAACTGAATAATTTGCCCGAAAAAATAACTTTGGCGGGAAAAGTTGTAGCAGAGCCTGATGTGAGGGAAACAACTCAAAGGCTGAAAGTAAAAATAAACATTTTGCCCGACGGACAAAAGGCTGACAGCGTTGCTTTGGTGACTACGGGCATATATCCGGAATACAATTATCTAGACCAAATAAAAATTACAGGCTACTTAAAAACTCCGAAAAAATTTGATGGTTTCAGTTATAAAAATTACTTAATGAAAGAGGGGATATATTCTATTGTGGATTTTCCCAAAGTTGAATTAGTAAAGGAAGCCAAGACCATAAACATCTTAGAACTCTCCTACCAAAAAATCCTGTTTTTCAAAGAAAAATTAAAAGAATCAATAAACGCTAATTTTGCTCCGCCGCAAAATTTTATTTTAGAAGGCATTGTTTTGGGAAACGACAGAAATATGCCGAAAGATTTAAAAGAAAAAATGAATACCACGGGATTAAGTCACCTTACGGCTATTTCCGGCTCCAATATTGTTATTTTAAGCAATATAATGATGGCTTTCTTGCTTTTGCTTGGTTTTTGGCGGCCGCGGGCATTTTATATTTCCGTGATTTTTATTTGGCTTTATATATTGATTGCGGGCTTTCCGGCATCGGGAATAAGGGCCGGAATAATGGGAACAATCTTTTTGCTGGCTCATAAAACCGGCCGGCAGAATGCCAGTTCAAGAATAATAGTTTTAACGGCGGCTATAATGCTCTTTGAAAATCCAATGCTGATTTTTTACGATGCCGGTTTTCAGCTTTCTTTTTTGGCGTCAATGGGAATAATCCACTTAAAGCCGATAATTGATTCTTTTTTGGACTTTTACAAAAATACGAATTTTCAATCAAAAACAAAAGAAAAAATAAAAATTTTAAGAGACATACTTTCCATTACAATGTCCGCCCAAATTTTCACTCTGCCTATAATTGCCTATACTTTTAAGAATATTTCTTTGGTTTCTCTGCCGGCAAATTTACTGGTAATTCCGATTGTGGATTTTATTATGGTAGCAGGGTTTTTATCTGCTTTTGTGGGGATATTTTCCGGCGCGTTGGGATTTATATTTTCTATTCCAGCATGGTTTTCCCTTTCTTATTTTACGTCAGTGGTTGGTATTTTTTACCAGCCGTGGGCGGTTGTGGCTATTGAGTCTTTTCCGGTTGCATTGATTGCCACCTATTATTTGGCGCTGGCTTTCTCAATAAAATACCTTAATACTTTGAATTACGAAATGCCCTTTGGAAAGCAAGTTTCGGGTCTTTTCTGAGACGGGCGATCCGGCAAAGCCGGCCTCGCTCGCGTCTTAACCAAATTTTGGTTATAAATTCGCAATAATTTCTATCCGTAGCCCTTGGCTACGCTATAAAATTCTATCCAATTTCTAGCTAAAAATTTAGAGAAAATCT
>CAYJVF010000006.1:2709-15853 GCA_964373565.1 uncultured Candidatus Saccharibacteria bacterium | reverse complement strand
TCTCCTTTATATATCCAAACCTTAACGCCAATTGCGCCGTAAGTGCAAAAAGCCTCTGTTTGCGCATAATCAATGTCGGCTCTTAAAGTCTGCAAGGGCATCCTGCCTTGTTTTAACCATTCTTTTCTGGCAATTTCAATTCCATTGAGCCTGCCCGAAACCTCCATTTTTACTCCCTTAACTTCTTTATTTTGCATCACCCTTTCCATTGACCTTTTTAAAACCTGCCTGAAGGGAATTCTTTTTTCTATCTGCTGAGCGGCCATTTTGGCAACCAGCATGGCATTTGTCCATGGGTTTTTCACTTCTTTTATATCTATTTTTATCTGCCTTTTTTCGGTTCCTTTTTTAGTTTGCTGCGTTTTTGCGGTGATTTTCTTTTCTATTTCTTTTTTAAGTTCTTCTGAACCTTGTCCTCCCCTGCCAATAATCAAACCTGGTCTGGCAGATTCAATTATAATATTTAATTTGTTTGCCGAATGTTCTATTTGAATATTTGCCAGCATGGCTTCTGAAAGTTTTTCTTGCAAAAAGTCTTTTATTAAAAAATCTTCCTGCAAATATTTCTGCATATTTTTACCGTAAAAACCTCTGATATTGAAATCTTCCATTCCTCTGATTCTAAATGCTTTTGGGTGGACTTTGTGAGTCATGTAAAAATATCAAATATTAAAAATCTAATATCAAAATTAATTTTTCTTTTTGATTTTTGGATTTTCATTTTGATTTTTAATCTTTGATTTTTGATTTTTCTTGATATTTGAATCTTTATCAATTTTCTCTGAAAGCACTAGCATAATTTTTGACGTCCTTTTTATAATCGGGTATGCTCTTCCCCTTGACATTGGGTGCCATCTTTTTAATTTTGGCCCCTCGTCAACAGTTATTTTGGAAACATACAAATTTGATTCTTCTAATTTGAAATCATTCTTAGCGGAAGCGGCCGCGCTGTTTAATAATTTTAAAAGCGGCTCTGATGATTTTTGAACCGCAAATTCAAGCAGATTTCTGGCTTTTTGAAGGTCTTTATTTCTTATCAAATCAACCACTTGGCGTGATTTTCTGGGCGCTACTCTTAAATTGTTTAATTGAACCTTAACTTCCATAATAGCGGTATCGATACCAATATACTAATGAGTACTAATTATACTAATAAAATACTAATCTTTTGGTATTTGTATCATTAGTAAATTAGTATATTCGCATCGATACTATTTTACTTCACTGGCTTTGTCGCTTCTACTTTTACGGCTTCTTTTTGCTGGGTTCCCGCTTCTATTTCCCTCTGCATTCTACCGCCATGCCTTGAAAACTTTGTTGTTTGAGCAAACTCTCCAAGCTTATGGCCAACCATGTCTTCTGCAATATATACGGGTACAAATTCTTTTCCATTATGCACGCCGAAAGTAAAACCGACCATTTCAGGCGAAATTGATGAATGCCTCGCCCAGGTCTTAATAATTGTCTTGTCTTCTTTCCTTAAATTCAAAACTTTCTCTAATAATTTTTGGTCAATATAAGGACCCTTTCTTAAGCTTCTGCTCATTGCTTCGCGTATCGATACGAATATACTAATTTACTAATTATACTAATTTCTTAATTCGTTATTTGTATCATTAGTACATTCGTATATTCGCATCGATACTAATTTATTTTCTTTTTCGTCTTTGTATAATAAGCTTACTTGTCCACTTTTTCTTATTTCTTGTTTTAACTCCCAAAGCATGTCTTCCCCAAGGTGTTTTAGGATATTTCAAACCAATTGGCTGTCTGCCTTCGCCTCCTCCGTGCGGATGGTCAACTGGATTCATGGCCGTTCCCCTTACATGCGGCCGCCTGCCTTTTAACCTAGACTTTCCCGCCTTGCCCACCCGATAAAACCTGTTTTCCGGATTAGAAACTATTCCCACCGTAGCAAAACATTCGTCTTTCACTTTTCTTATTTCCGTTGACGGCATTTTCAAACTTGTGTATCCATTTTCTTGAGCCAAAACTTGGGCAGAAGACCCTGCTGACCTTACCATTATGCCGCCGCGCGAAGGCTCTATTTCAATATTATAAACATTAGTTCCAACCGGAATATTTTTCAACTGCATCCTATTGCCCGGCCGTAAGTCGGTTTTTTTTGAAAAAATAATTTGGTCGCCCACTTTTAAATCCTGCGGAGCAATTATATATTGCTTTTGGCCGTTTTTGTTCGCCCCAACCGGAATATACTCAATTAAAGCAATAAAAGCCGTTCTATTGGGGTCGTACTCTAAGGCAATAACCTTAGCCGCCAAATCCATTGTGCTCTGTGAAAATTCAATTATTCTGTAAAGTTTTTTAACTCCTCCGCCTTTATGTCTTACTGTAATTCTTCCCGATGCCTTTGACCTGCCGACACTTCTTCTAATATATTTTAAAAGCCTCTTTTCTGCTTTTTTCTTTGTAAGCTTAGAAAAGTCAATTCCGGTCATTCCCCGTCTGGATGGCGTTGTTGGTTTAAAAATTTTCATTAAAATTTTTAAACGAATCTACACGAATCCTCAACGAATTTCCACAAATCACGAATTCGTGTTGATTCGTGTATTCGTGTGGATTCGTCCGTTTGTGTTGATTCGTTATTTCAAAACACTTCTATCTTCTGTCCTGCTTTAATGGTCACCACCGCCTTACTGTATCCTTTTTTAAATCCCTCGCTCTTTCCTAATCTTCTTTTCTTTTTTGGAATTTTTATAATATTTACTCCCAATACGTTAACCTTGTGCAATTTTTCAACTGAATTTTTTATTTCTCTTTTATTAAAATTCTTATTTACCACAAAAATATATTTATTTAATCCGGCTAAAGTTGTCGCTTTTTCTGAAACCAGCGGCTTTATTATAACTTCATTTGATAAAACTTTTACTTCTTTTTCGTTTCTTTTTACAGATTTCTTAACCAAAGATTCCTCCGCCTTTTTCTCGGTTTTTATTTCTTTTTTCTCTCTTGATTTTTCCACTTCTTTTTTGCTTTTTAGAAAATCTAATAATGCCATGATTTTACTTCGTAAAATAAATTCCAAATTATCCCGATAAAAATTTACAGCTGTAAATTTTGATACGGGATCCCGTATTTCATCGGGACAATATACAAATTACAAACAAGTTTTGAATTTTTTAATTAGAATTTTGGGTTTATTTGTGATTTGTAATTTGTGGTTTGGGATTTGCCACCGAAGGTGGCTTCTATTTCTTTTATTCCGTCTTTTGAAACCAATACATATTTATAATTCATTAAATCAACTATATTCAAATTTCTGCTTTCTAAAATTCTTGTTTTTGCAATATTTCTTGCGGCCAGAAAAATATTTTTCTCATCTTTGTACAAAACCAATCTGCTTGCTTTTCCTACGGGCAGTTTTTTAATTACTTGATATATCAATTTTGTCTTTGGCTTATCAATTTCCAATTTATCCAAAACAACCAGTAAATTATTTTTGGCTTTTTCTGATAACACCATAAACAGAGCCTTCCTTCTCATTTTAGTAGGAATGGTTTTTTCATAAACTTTTTCATTCCTTGGACCTCCGGTAACTCCTCCACCCCTCCATAATGGTGAACGAATAGAGCCAACTCTTGCCCTGCCCGTCCCTTTTTGCCTCCACGGCTTTCTGCCTCCGCCCCTTACTTCTCCCCGATCTTTGGTGTGAGCTGAAACCTGCCTTTTATTGGCAGTCTGTGAAATCAAAACCTGATGCACCAAATCAGCGTTCATTGGAACATTAAAGATTTCTGATGTTAATTCTATAGTTCCCACCACCTCACCTTTTTGGTTGTAAGTATCTACTTTCATAATTTAAAATGTAAATCTCAAAATGAAAAATGACAGTTAAAAATGTAAAACCATCGCGAAGCGATACCCTAATTTTGCATTTTGATTTTTGAACTTTGCATTAACTTTTACCCTCCCTCACGCGGAATTGTTGCAGTAATTCCGCGCGACTATTGACAAATCAATTAAAATTTACTATTATATAGATGAGTTTATTTCCACAAATCCAGGGGGTGTGGTGATGAGAAAAATGTGGTTCTGGACCCGAATCTACGTGTGGGTGTTCTTTTCCAGTATCTTCTCCTTTGAATTTTGGCGCATGATCGGCAAAGCTTGCTGTGATGGATTCCGGGATGGATTCCGAAATGGAATGGACAAAAGAAGATAGTGCTGGGAGCGCCGACTAGTTATAGCGCCGAGTTTTGATTTTTCAAAACGAGGCGCTCTTTTTTTACTTTCAATTTAATTCGTGATTCGTGAAAATTCGTTCGTCAATTCGTGTAAATTCGTTTGTTTCTTATCCTCTTATCTCCAACAACGTTCCTCTATGTCCCGGAACAGCTCCCTTCAATGCTATCAAGTTATTTTCTAAATCAACTTTTGCAACCACTAAATTTTTGACCGTTATCCTATCTGCTCCCATTCTGCCCGGCATTCTTCTGCCCTTAATCGTGTGCTGGGGAAATCTTTGTCCTATTGAACCGATAGTTCTTGCTTCGTGCTTCATTCCGTGGCTTGCATTTCTTCCTGAAAAACCGTGTCTTTTCACACCGCCCTGAAATCCCTTTCCTTTTGAAGTCCCAACAATATTTACTTTGTCCCCTTCCTTAAAAACGGAAACATTAATTTCTTCTCCCACATTGCCATCGCTTATTCCAATGGATTCTTTAATATGCCTAAACTCTTTGCCTTTGGCAGTTTTTTTAATTTTGGATTTTTTCTCAATTTTTAAAAAACCAATTTGAACAGCATCATACCCTTCTTTTGCTTTTGTCTTTTTTTGCAAAACAATGCATGGTCCAGCCGAAACTAAGGTCACCGGCACAACATTGCCTTTTTCATCAAATATCTGGGACATTTCAATTTTTTTTCCTAAAATAAACTTCATTTTTTATAAACAGATTACCACTGATTTTGAGCCGATTTTCGCTGACCAACAAAAAATGGGCGGCTGCCCATTTTTATTGGCAACGTTGTTATTCTACGGAATTTTTATGTAAAAATTTCCATAAAAAAGTTAACAGTTGAATTACGTTTTGTTATAAAATTTTCTCCTGTTTCGCTATTCGTGATTCGTGAAAATTCGTCTAGAAATTCGTGCTCATTCGTTACCCAAAGGTTACTAAATTTTGATTGAAATGTCAACTCCAGATGGCAAATTTAGATCTCTCAACGCCTCAATAATGTCCTGATTTGGATTCAAAACATCAAGAATCCTTTTGTGTACCCTCATTTCAAATTGTTCTCTGGCGTTTTTATGCACAAATGTTGAACGGTTAACAGTATATTTTAGCACCTCTGTCGGCAGCGGCACCGGACCTACTATCTCAACACCCGACCTTAAGGCAATGTCTATTATTTGTTTTACCGAGTTATCAATTATCTTATGGTCATAGGCTTTCAGTTTTATCCTTAGCTTTGGGATGGAAACAGGCGCTTGCTCTTTGGGGGCTTGGCTTTTTGTTGTTTTCTTTGCCTGCCCTACTCGCGCAGATCGAGTAGAATGGGTTATTGAAGGTGCTTTTTTAATCATTTTTTAATTCTTAAAAAGTCGCGTATTTACGCAGAATCTTAAGCGGAATTTTGCAGAAAGTTTCCGCGTTTTTTCGCGTGGTTTTCCGCGAGGTTCCGCGTCAAAAATTTTATTTTAAAATTTTTGTAACGACGCCCGCTCCTACGGTTTTTCCCCCTTCCCTAATGGCGAATTTTCCCTTTTCTTCCAAGGCAACCGGCACAATCAGTTTAACAGTTAAGTTGGCTGTGTCTCCGGGCATTACCATTTCGGTGCCCGCGGGAAGCAAAACATCTCCGGTAATATCAGAAGTTCTGATATAAAGTTGCGGCTTATAGCCAGAGAAAAATGGAGTGTGTCTTCCGCCCTCATCTTTGCTTAACACATAGACTTCAGCTTCAAATTCAGTATGAGGAGTAATTGACCCCGGCTTTGCCAAAACTTGTCCCCTTTCTACATCCTCTTTCTTTAAACCTCTCAATAAAATTCCAACATTCTCGCCGGCCCTTCCTTCATCTAAAGATTTTTGGAACATTTCAACAGATACTGCAACGGTTTTTTGGGTTGGACGAATACCAATAATTTCAACTTCATCATTTGCTTTTACAATTCCTCTTTCAATTCTGCCGGTTACAACAGTTCCCCTACCTTCAATTGAAAATACGTCTTCAATGGCCATGGCAAAAGGTTTGTCTAATTCTCTGACGGGCTCTGGGACAAAATTATCAATGGCATCAAGCAATTCAACAATTGGTTTGGCTTCCGGTGAATCCGCAGATGTGGCAGACAAAGCTTTCAGGGCCGAACCCCTGATAATCGGGGTGGTATCGCCGGGAAACCCATACTTTTTTAGCAATTCCCTTACTTCTGACTCAACTAAATCCAAAATTTCAGTGTCGTCAACCATATCCACCTTATTCATAAATACCACTAAAGAGGGTAATCCAACCTGTCTTGCAAGCAAAATATGTTCTTTAGTTTGAGGCATTGGCCCATCCGGCGCAGAAACAAGTAAAATTCCACCATCCATTTGGGCGGCTCCCGTAATCATATTTTTAATGTAGTCGGCGTGTCCGGGACAGTCAATCAATGCATAGTGCCTTTTTGCGGTTTCTGTTTCCAAGTGAGTAATGGAAATTGTCACTCCTCTGGCTTTTTCTTCCGGAGAAGCGTCAATTTTATCTACATCGGCTTCTGTATGCTTAAAACCGCGCAATCCTGAAACTTTCATAATTGCGGCCGACAAGGTGGTCTTTCCATGGTCAACGTGGCCAATGGTACCGATGTTTACGTGTGGTTTTGTACGCTCAAATTTATCTGCCATGACAATTTTTAATTCTTTAAAAATTGCGCGAAATTGCGCGGAAGTTAACGCGGAACTACGCGGAATTTTAAATTTTATTTATATTATTAGTAATACTATTACACTATACAAAATAAGTCAACACTAAATCAAGTGAGCCTTTAATTTTTCGAAGTCCCAAAGACCAGCAAATTCCCTTGCTTTCCAACGGTTAGTCCACCCCACTTTATTAGGTTTACACAACGCACAACTTCTTTTTTTATGTTTTAATCTTTTACGCATAATTTAGTACTCCAGCTTAATTCCAACCTTATCAGCTATTTCTTTCAACCACTTTTCATGCCTTTTTACTTGATTAGAATACATTACTAACTCCTGAAAGAATTTATCTGCTTTATGCGCATACGCATCGACCGAAGTCTGAAGAACATTAAAATCCTTTTTTAAGTCGCCAAAATCATCTTCAACTTTTTTGAATTTGCCATCTAAATATTCAATTAATTCTGACAAATCTTCTTTCATGCTTTAATTATAATCTTTACAAAACGGATGTCAAATTTGACAATACTAAAATTAAGATATAATATTAACCGCGTTGCACCTTCACTTTAACGAGGAGAAAGCGTGGCTAAAACTAAAAAAACCGGAATCAGCCTGGAATTTTGGGAGGGGGTCTTGCTCGGATTGAGCATGCGCCTGCATAAGTACAGAAAAAAATCTAAAACAGAAATTGTGGCCGAATTAGCTAAGGTCAGAATAATCCTTAGTGACCTCATCAAAACAATGGCAAAAGTAGCTGAAGAAAAGTAAGCTACCTGAAAGCCTGGTGATTTGCATCGTCGGGCTTTTTTCTTGTCCCGCATACATTTTGATAAAATGTATCGGGACTTTTTAAACACGCCACATTGTGGCGTGTTTAAACACCAAACACGCACGATATCGCGCGTGTTTAAAACTTTAGAGAAACATAGTTAGACCCTGACTCTTCCCTCGTTCGTTTTTCTAATCCTACTCAATTTCCAGAGCTTCTTTAACTGCTCTTACTCCCCCTTTTAAACTACTTATTTCCCCATCATACTTTTCAATAACCCCATCGAGTTTTTCATCTATCTTCTTAATATCATCCTTAGTAGCTATATCATTCAATTGCTTATCGACTGCATCAAAACTCTTCTTTACCATTTCGGCAGTAGGAAAAACATCTTTGAATGCTTTCACTAATTTTTTCACATCTTTATCATCAAGCATAGTTGTATTGTAATCCTTTCAAACCCGATGTCAAATTTGACAAACTTTACTTTATTATGATATTATTAAACTGCGTCGTTGAACCTTGTCATCACCCTATGTTTGGAGGGAAAGCATGAAATACCAATACCAAATTCTGGATGAGATGTTTGCAATGTGGAGCCAACACCATATTCATTATGTTTCATTCAAACATTTTGCTTTCGAGAACTGGCCGTTTATGTCAGACACAAGCCTCAAAGAATGCACGTTCAATAAGTGGAAAAGCAAACTTCGAAAGGCTTATAAAAGATTTCCACGAAAAAAGGTTGGCTAAAGTTGCGAAGTCCTCGATGAAATCAAATTTATCGGGGCTTTTTTATTGCAAAATTTTCAAATTTAAAATTCACGATTTTCAAATTAATTTCAAATTTCAAATTGTAAATTTTAAATTTATTTCCTCTTCCCTTCCACAATTTCTTGTGCTACATTGGCAGGAACTTGTTCATACGAATTAAATTCCATGGTAAATGTCACTCGCCCTCTGCGGGGCGAGCTCCTTCAAAACCCTCGGTTTTGAATAATTTCCTACACGGGGAAATACCCAATTTCCCCGACCCCCTTTTTCTTTCACGATGGAATTTTTCAAAATAATTATTTTGTTTTGCCTTCGATGATACTTTGTGTAACATTTGAAAGAACCTGCTCATATGAGTTAAATTCCATCGTGAAAGATGCTCGGCTTTCTGTTAAAGACCTTAATGCCGTGGCGTATCCAAACATTTCGCTCAAGGAAAGCTCTACACTTCTACCCCGTATTTTTTAATTTCAGAAATTAGTGGCGTAGCGGTAGATGCAAAATCTTTGGAAGAAACCGGATGCGCTTCAATTCTATTATCAAGTTTCCAATGTAAAAAGTTTAATTGACTCATTTCTTTCATTTCATCTTTTCCAAATTTTGAAGAAACTACGCATATGTCAATATCACTGTCTTTCCTTTGATTGCCACGAGCATAAGAACCAAACAACACCATGCGTTTAACAGGTATCCCAGACTTTTCTATCTTTTGCCGATATCGAAGCAGGATATTTTTAATTTCTTTTTTTATTGTTTTTTTAACCATGTTTTAAATGTATTAATTTCAATAATATATTTTTTAGTAAATGAAGGCGTCGCGCGCTTGTAAAACGAATTCTTAAAATCGTCGTACCTGGCTTTTATATTAAAGCCATTTACATCATAAAGTAATTTTGCTTGATCTTGTGTTAATTCAATTTTTGCCTTTTCTGCAAGAAATAATAAATCATGAGTTATGAGTACCACTTTATTTCTCCTTGCAATCATGCCCTTTAAATATTTTTCTAAAGAGAGATGACAAAAGAATAATGCGTGCATATAACGCTTTGACTTCATTAAAGCCTCCACCGTTTCCCAATCTTGATGCGAAGAATCAAACCAATATTTTACCAAATCTTTATTGCTCATGTTTTCATTATAATTCATCAAAAAGTGGCAGTCAAACGACAAATCCAATCCACTAAATTAGTATACAGGTAGTTTTGTTCCCCTACGCATCCAAAAAGGATGGCCCCCATGTACATGATTTCCAATCGTGCTACTGGTCGATTTTGTGTGGTCTCGGCAAATTCCATGGACGATACCTGCAATAGGTATGGTGTCAACCTAGACAACAGCTACCCAAACAATAATGTATTGGGAAAAGGGAGTCTTCAGGCTTATCCACTAATTCTGGTTTCGGTGGAAAAAATCCACCATGCACCGACCAGAGAGGATATGGCGATATTCTTTTCTCCAGACAATGGAAAATGATCGCTCCGACTCACCGTTCTAGGCCCGCGATTCGTCGTGGGCTTTTTTCTTGCAAAAATTTTTAAGTTCTACCAACGAATAGGTCTATATCATCTTTTTCACACCTGTGAAAAAGATGAGAATTCGTGATTCGTGAAAATTCGTGGCGCCGCAGTGCCTGATTCGTGTTGATTCGTTCATTTACTTCACCTTCCCTTCAATAATCTGCAAAGCTACATTATTTGGCACCTGCTCATAACTATTAAACTCCATTGTAAATGACATGCAGTCTGCGAACTAAAAAACACTTCCTCGTGCGTTTTTACGAAAAGTTACTATATTTCCAACGCTTCTTCAACCACTTTCACCCTTCCCTTTAAGCCTTTAATTTCTTCGTCGTGTTTTTCAATGACAGCATCAAGCCTATTATTTACTTTTTTAAAGCCTTCGGTAACATTTTTATCCGTTGCCAAAAAACTCTTCTGCACCATTTCGGCAGTAGGAAAAACATCTTTGAATGCTTTCACTAATTTTTTCACATCTTTATCATCAAGCATAGTTGTATTGTAATCCTTTCAAAACCAATGTCAAATTTCAAACACGCACACGCCGTGTGCGTGTTTAACGCGTTAATTCATAATAAGCGCGAGCGCCGGTTTTGCCCACTTGCCGCGCCTTCCCCTGCTTTTCCAATTCGTCCATATAATTGACAATCACCCGGTCGTCAAAGTCAAGCTCACGGCGGATGATGGTGTTGGTTAGTTGCGGATATTTAGCAAAAAGCGCCAAAATCAGCTCTAAATTGTGTTGTTTTGTCTGGCTTTTGCCGTCTAATATTCCATATGAGGTCAACATTTTTGATGTCCCAAAACCCGGGAACAAAACCCTAAGCTTCAAAAAAATCGCTATCAACGCCAATAAAATCAATGCTAAAAGTATTATTGTAATGAAATCCATATTTCTATTATATCACACAAACACGCACATCAATGTGCGTGTTTAATGGCGGTCAAATTTGACAAATACAATTTGAAATTGTATACTCGTATTAGTTCCTTGGCATCACCCACGTCACCCATCTTCAGGAGATATATAGCATGAAGTGGTACATCGTAGAAGGTTTTACTGAAACAGCTGGACAATTTGTAATTTGTGTCACTCCCGCAAAATCGGTAAAGGATTTAGCAAAAAAACTAGGTCTACATATTGCTAGGCATAGCATCTCAGACCCCTACTACCTTAATGGAGTCTGCGACGTAACTGTTAGGGTTACCCCCAAGATTGAAAATCCGGAAACGTTTATTAAAGTGGCTTTCAAGAAAACTCGCCCACTCAAACCACCTGGCACAAAAAGAAGAAACGTTATCACCGGCGATCACCGTTTCTAATGTATTGGCACAAAAGCTTGCAATTGAAATATATCGCAGGCTTTTTTCTTGCAAAAAGTTCTAAGTTCTACCAACGCATAAGTTTATATCATCTTTTTCACACCTGTGAAAAAGATGAGAATTCGTGATTCGTGGAAATTCGTTCGTCAATTCGTGGGAATTCGTTTTATTTATTTCACTTTACCCTCAATAATCTGCTGAGCAACATTATTAGGCACCACTTCATAATTATTAAACTCCATTGTAAATGATGCGCGGCCTTCTGTTAGAGAACGAAGAGCTGTGGCGTAGCCGAACATTTCACTCAAAGGAACTTTGGCGTCCAGCACCTTCATTCCTACTCTTTCTTTTGTCTCTTCAATTTTTCCTCTTCGCGAATTTAAGTCAGAAATAACCGTTCCAAAAAAAGCTTCGGGAGTAATTACTTCTGTTTTCATAATGGGCTCTAAAATAACCGGCTTGGCTCTTTTTGCCCCGTCTTGAAGCGCCATAGACCCGGCAATTTTAAAGGCGAATTCAGAAGAATCAACTTCGTGAAAGCTTCCGTCATACAGCGTAACCTCAACATCCACCATGGGATATCCGGCCACAATTCCTTTATCCAAAGCTTCAATAATGCCTTTTTCCGTTGGCTTGATAAATTCTTTTGGAATGGCTCCTCCTTTAATTTCGTCAACAAACATAAAGCCTGCGCCGCGTTCCAATGGCTTTAATCTTATTCTCACATGGCCATATTGCCCCCTTCCCCCCGACTGCCTGATATACTTGGCTTCCGCATCCGATTCGGCTGTAATGGTTTCCCGATACGCAACTTGAGGCTTGCCAAAGTTAGCGCCCACATTAAATTCCCGGCGAAGCCTGTCGGCGATAATATCTAAATGCAATTCGCCCATGCCGGAAATAATTGTCTCGCTCGTTTCAATATCTTCTTTAATTCTGAAGGTGGGGTCTTCTTGGGTTAATTTTCTGATAGACATTATAAGTTTTTCTTGGTCGGCTTTGGTTTTTGGTTCCACGCGCATGGAAATAACCGGTTCGGGAAATGAAATTTTTTCCAAAATCACCGGCTTGTCTTTGTCGCATAATGTGTGACCGGTGATGGTGTTTTTTAACCCCACCGTGGCTCCGATCTCTCCGGCGTGAATAACGTCCAATTCTTCTCTTGCATTGGATTTCATCCTTAAAATCCTGGCAATTCTTTCCTGCTCTCCCGTTACCGAATTTAACAAATAGGTTCCTTTATTCAACACCCCAGAATAGACTCTAAAAAAGGTTAGTTGGCCTACGAATGGATCGGTGGCCACTTTAAATACCAAGGCAGAAAACGGCTCGTCATCTGAAAATTTTCTTTCTATTTCAGCTCCTGTTTTAGGGTCGGTTCCTTTCACAAAACCAATGTCCAAGGGCGAAGGCAGATAGTCTATAACAGCATCCAAAATAAATTGGGTGCCTTTGTTTTTTAGCGCTGACCCGCAAAAGACAGGTACCAGCTTAAACGCCAAACAAGCTTTTCTTAAAACGGGCATTAGTTCTTCCCGGGTAATTTCCTGCCCTTCCAGCGCTTTATGCAATAATGTTTCATCTTCAGCGGCTATTCTTTCTACCATTTTTTTTCTCCACTCTTTTGTTTTTTGGAGCATTTTGGCGGGAATTTCCCGTTCTTCCACCTTTTCCCCCTTTTCTCCTTCAAAATAAATAGCTTTCATTTTCAGCAAGTCAATAATGGCTGACAAATGCTCTTCTTCCCCAATCGGGATATTCATAGCCACGGCATTGGGAGTCAATTTATCCAAAATACTTTGGAATGACTTTTCAAAACTGCCACCCATTCTATCTAATTTATTGATAAAACAAATTCTGGGCGTGCCGTATTTGTCGGCTTGCCTCCA
>CAYJVF010000006.1:0-2609 GCA_964373565.1 uncultured Candidatus Saccharibacteria bacterium | reverse complement strand
TTACGTAATTTTTCGATTGGATACTGGCGTGACATAAATTTATTGACAAATTATACCTTACAATATATACTATCTTTAGAACAAAACCTTTTCACCAAGGAGAATCTCATGACACCGACTCAAGCTGCTGCTCAACTTGAATTTGAACGTTTTCTGAAAAACGCGGGGGTAACTATGGACGATCCGCTGGTTCCACTATTCAGGCAAACCTGGAACAAAGCGATTGCCACCGCAATTCAATTTCTCGTAGCAACAGAAGGCATAAAGTTTGGACTTTTGGACTTTAAGATACCTGACTAACGTGTCAGTAATCCAAAAACCGACGCCGCGCCCAGGATTTATATCGCTGGGCTATTTTTTTACAAAATTTTCAAACTACAACTTTTCTCTAAAATCTTGTTCATCCACTTCCGCTAACTTTAAAACTCCTTTTAACGTTCCTGGGGACAATTCTTTATGAAGCGGGACAACCGTAATTATTGCCTTTTTTCTTAATTTCACATGGCTTCCCTTCTGTGAAACAAAGAAAAAGCCGAACTCTTTGCATAAAACCTTTATAACGATTTTAGCAGAAAGTGGCTTGGCCATATTAACTATATTGAAGCTCAAAGGTCGTTATCAGCGAAGGGGTCTTCGAAATGTGTATTTTGGCTTTCGGATTATCTTCTAAATAAAGTTCAACCGCTTCTTTCAAGTTTTTTTGCGCTTGCTCAATGGTTTTGCCCTGACTAACGACTCCCAGCTCAACACAATGGGCAACATACCATTTGGCTTCTTTACTTATAATAGCGGTGAATTTGTATGACATATCTTTCCCTTAATATAATCTTTTTTTTAGCCAAAGTCAAAGGATTTGGTGCCGTTTTTTTATCCGCGAAAATCAGCGGTAATCCGCGGTTCGCGCTTAGCGCGAATGACTACTTCTTCAATACTTCTGTCAGTTCCGCAAACATCTTTAAAAATGTTGGCAATTTTTCGTACAATTTTTCGGCCAGTTCTTCTTTATAGGTATGCACCGCCTCGTTTCTTTCCTTGGCCATCTTAAGCCAAGCATCATCGTAGGCAATAACGCCTGTCCGATAAGCTTCTCTGAAGCAATCCCCCGGAGAAGCAACGATTACCTTTTTGTTGTTTTCCAAATATTCTTTCAATGCCTTCCATGCCACATCAAAGGTAAATTCAAAACGCAAAATGGCGGAGTCTCGCACAATCTCCGTCTTTTTCTCTTTTAAGATTTCATCAAATTTCTTTAATGCTCTTTCAAATTGTTTTTCCAAAGCCTCTGCTTTTGTCATGTGATTGGTTCTGTGGCTGATTTGGCCACGCTATAAAATTCTTCGCTAAGATTTTTAAAATCCACCAAATCTATTTTATACAAGATCGGCAAATGTTCCAATTCTTCCTTGATACTCATAAACGCCACGGAAGGCACTTCTTTTGACCCCTCAATTCCTACATCAACATCAGACCGCTCGCTTCCCTTTCCCGTTACCCGCGAACCGAAAAAGAAAATTTTATATTCACCAATATCAAGATATTTGCCTACAATTTCCTTAATTTCTTTTTTCAGTTTTTCTAATGGGTAATGTTCTAGTTTCATATCCCTATTTTAGCACATTTAAGCGATAATTCCAAAGTTTCTTTACCCTGTTAAATAAAATCCAAAAGGATTTTAATTTTGCCACGCAAAATTATTTAACTGGGTGAATTTTTATAAAGGATGACTTCTGTTTGACATACTATTGACAATTTTTAAAATATAAGTAGTATTAATTTAGTGTCGAATTTAGTGTCACCCCCTTACCATTTCCGGAGAAGGCATCATGTCTGAGAAAAAATTATCAGAAATCATTACGAAAAGAATCCTCACGGAGGCAGGAGTATCTGATCCCAGGAAACTGTCAAAGGCGACAAAGAGAGTGTCGCCAGAAAAATTGGCGGCATTCTTCGTAGTTGCAATTGGAGGGGTTCTCGTAGACGAAATGGCCTTTGGGTGGGGCGAAGAACGACCTTATACCCAAAAAGAGTTAGGGGCAGTGGGAAAAGTCCTCTCTGCCGGCCTTGAACTTTCAAAAAAACTATAACGCCCTTGACATACTCACTATATGTTCAAAGGCATAGGGCGCCGAAAATTCAAATCGGCGTCTATTTTTTTATCTGCTTCTTGCAAAATGGGCAAACGCCTTGTTGGCTTCGGCCATTCTATGCATATCGTTTTTCCTCTTCATGGCGGCGCCTTCGTTGTTGGCAACGCTCATAATTTCTTGGCCTAATTTTTCCGTCATACTTTTGCCTTTGCCCGCCCGCGCGCCATCAATAATCCATTTTAGCGCTAAAAACAACCTTCTTTCCTGTCTGACTTCCATTGGCACTTGATAAGTAGCGCCACCAATCCTCTTTGGCTTAACTTCCAACAATGGCGAAGCATTGTCCACGGCTAACTTAAAAATTTCCAAAGGCTCTTTTTGGGTTTTTTCTTTAATAATATCAAAGGCGCCGTACACTATTTTTCGTGCGGTTGTTTTTTTACCCGCTTGCATCACTTTATTAATGAATTGCGCAACCACAACATCATTATAAAGACTGTCTGGGATAATTTTGTGTTTTTT
>CAYJVF010000005.1:0-20817 GCA_964373565.1 uncultured Candidatus Saccharibacteria bacterium | reverse complement strand
AAGCATTTCGTAATTCAAGGTGTAGAAAAATTCTGGGCACTAAATCCTAAATCCTAAACACCCGCCTGTAGGCAGGCGGACATCCCAAATTTTAAAATCTTAATTTTAGAATTTAGAATTTCTTTTGCTTTGCAAAGAACATGGATGAACGAAGAAAAAAAATACTTGGTTCTTTGGAGATTCCCAAAGCCATAGCAGATGATTTAAAAAAGACGCTGAATGTTTCTGGCTTTTCAAATAAAATAAAAGAGCGCGCGCAAGAAAATACCACAAACCTGCTTGATGTAATTTTGGCCGGCGCCATAAAACTTAACGCTTCAGACATTCATATAGAGCCCGCCGAAGAAAAAACTATTTTAAGGGTCCGCCTCGACGGCATTTTGCAAGATGTCGTTTTTTTTAGCAACGAAATCTACCACACCCTGCTTTCTAGGATAAAGCTTTTATCAAAAATAAAACTTAATATACAAGACAGCCCGCAAGACGGCCGTTTTACCATAATGGAAGAAGGTTTTCTTATTGAAGTAAGAACCTCAACCCTGCCTGCCGAATACGGCGAGTCAATAGTGATGAGAATTTTAAACCCCAAAAACCTTTTGAATTTAGAAAACTTGGGGCTAAGAAAAGATTTATACGAAATCTTCAATAGCCAAATCCAAAAACCCAACGGGATGATAATCGTTACGGGTCCCACCGGAGCCGGAAAAACAACCACCCTTTATGCTTTTTTAATGAAAGCCCAAAACAGGGGGATTGAAATAATAACAATTGAGGACCCCATTGAGTACCACATAGAAGGCATTTTACAAACTCAAGTTGCTCCAGAAAAAGGCTATACTTTTTCAGAAGGACTGCGCTCAATTGTCAGACAGGACCCCGATGTAATTTTAGTCGGAGAAGTACGGGATGCTGAAACGGCCAAAATAGCCTTGCAATCATCTTTAACCGGCCATCTTGTTTTTTCAACTCTGCACACTAATGATGCGGCCGGCACAATAGCCAGATTGGTTGACTTGGACTCAAGTCTATCGTCTATAGCATCAGCTTTAAAAATGGTGGTAGCCCAGAGGCTCGTCAGAAAAGTTTGCAAAGAATGTTCGCAGTTAACAAAACCTTCCGAGCCCGAATTAGCAGAAATTAAAAGCGGATTAAGGGGCATAAAAATAGCGGAAATTCCCAAAGATTTTTCTAAAGTAAAATTCGCCAAAGTCAATCAAAAAGGATGCAGTCGGTGTAATTTTACGGGATACAGGGGCAGAAAAGGTTTGCTTGAAGTATTTTTAGTTGACGCTCAAATGGAAAAATTGATTTTAAAAAACCCTGCTGTTTCTCAAATTAAAGAATTGCTTGCAAAAGGGGGCATGATAACTATGTATCAGTCGGGCTTAATTGAAGTGGTTTTGGGCCAGACAACTTTGGAAGAAGTTAAAAAAGTGGTGGAAGCGGATTAACCGCGCGCCCGCTGGCGCGCGGAATTTCTAATTTCTAATTTATCCCGTATAAAAATTTGCGATAAATTTTTATCGGGATAAATTTCAAATTTCAAATTAAAAACAGCCTTTAAGCTCTGAATTACGAAACTCTTTCGAGGTATTTTCTCTCAATTTTTAGATAGAAATTTGATAGAATTTTTTATCGTAGCCAGAGGCTACGGGAAAAAAATATAGCGAATTTATAGCAAAAATTTAGAGAAAAGACCTGAAAAGTGGTTTCAAACGGGAGTTTCGTAATTCAGAGCTTTAAGTTGGAGGCTATTTTATCTGGGATACAACCCTATGGAAAAAGATTTTGATGTATGGAATCAAAAGAAAAAAGAACTACATGCCAAAACCAAGGATTCAATCCTCTTTTTCAGGGAAGGCGAAGTTTGGTGGATTCATCTTGGGGTTAATATTGGGTTTGAAATGGATGGCAAGGGAAGGGAATCCACAAGACCAGTTTTGATTATTAAAAAGTATAATAAATTTTCTTTTTTGGCGTTACCGTTAAGCACATCCGCCAAAGCCAATACCTATCGCGTTCCGATTGGAGTAATTGACCGGAAAGAGGCCGTGGCAAATATGTCTCAAATAAAAAATATAGATAGCAGGCGACTGGCAAAGAAGATATGCACATTAGAAAAAAGTGTATTTGAAAGCGTAAAACAAAAAACTAGCCGGGTTAACTTTGGCTAGATTTTTGTAATTTGCCTCTTTCGAGGCGAGCCCGAAGGCCATCTGTAGGTTTAGTATAACAAACCAAAAATGAATGTCAATAGTCGTTTTGCCACAATAAAAAACAGCTCTGGAGTTGGAGGGGTCATTGTATCTGGGATACAAGTAAAAGTTTGTCTGAGGAATAATCGAGCCGGAGCAAAATTATCCGGAAACTGAGACAAGCTCATATAAAACCTCCAACTCCACGGCTGTTTTTTTGTGGAATAATACTACAATTAGGGTTAGAATGAATAGAAAGGAGATAGTCGGCCTATTTTTATGCAATGTTTTAATAATAGCATACATATAAACCTATGTCAAGCATCTTAGACAAAAACCCCGCTCCCGAAGAAGAGAGGTTGGATTCCGCCCTGCGCCCCAAAACTTGGGCTGATTATGTGGGCCAAGAGAACATCAAGCAGAATATCAAGGTGATTTTGACGGCGGCTCAGCAGAGAAATCAATCTCCCGACCATTTATTGCTATACGGAAACTCCGGACTGGGAAAAACCACTTTGGCTAATTTGGTAGCCTTGGAAATGGGCAAAAAAATACGGATAACTTCGGGCCCGGCCATTGAACGAGCGGGAGATTTGGCGGCTATTTTAACTAATTTACAAGAAGGGGACGTGCTGTTTTTAGACGAAATCCATCGCCTCCATAAAACCGTGGAAGAATATATTTATCCGGCCATGGAGGAATACAAGTTAAACTTGATTTTAGGCAAAGGCCCGATGGCCCGCACCATGGAGTTAAAGTTGCCTCATTTTACCTTGATTGGCGCCACCACCAGACCGGGACTTTTGTCGGCGCCATTAAGAAACCGTTTTGGCGCCACATTCCAATTGAATTTTTACAAGCCCGAAGATATTGAAAAAATAGTTGAGCGCTCGGCCGGGATTTTACGGGTGCAAATTACGCCAGAAGCCGTAGCTATTATCGCCAAACGGTCGCGCTTCACGCCTCGAGTGGCAAACCGCCTTTTAAAACGGGTGCGCGATTTTGCCCAAGTGGAGGGTCTGGATATTATTACCGCAGACGTAACCAGCCGATCGCTGGACTCTCTGGAGGTTGACCAGCTGGGGCTTGAACCGGGAGACATAAAAATTTTACTGGCGCTGATTGAAAAATTTGACGGGGGGCCGGCAGGACTGCAGTCGCTGGCGGCGGCGGCCATGGAAGAAGAGGGAACGATTTTAGATATCTATGAGCCATACTTGATGCAGTGCGGATTTATTGAGCGAACTCCAAAAGGGCGCGTAGCCTCAAAGCTTGCCTATGAGCATTTGGGATTAAAATATAACAGGCAAGAAAACTTTAGCATATGAAAAATATCGTTTTTCTTTTACTGCTATTTCTACCCCTTTTTACAAGCGCCGCCGAACTCAACGATGTTATAATTTCAGAAATTGCTTGGATGGGAGGCAAAGATTCTGCAAACAACGAATGGCTTGAATTAAAAAATAACACTGGCCAAAACATTTTACTAGATGGCTGGATTTTAAAATCGGCTGACGAAAAATTTAAAATTAATTTAACGGGCATTATTTTACCGAAAGGATTTTACCTTTTAGAGAGAACTGATGACAATTCAATTTTAGGAATTCAGGCAGATTTAACTTATAGGGGAACTTTGTCTAATCAAGGAATGAATTTACAACTTTTTGATGATTCAAATAAATTAATTGACCGGGCCGACTTTGCGGGCGGCTGGCTTAACGGGAACAACGCAACAAAACAAACCATGGAAAGGACTGATTTTTGGGGGTGGCAAACGAGCGAAGGGGCGTACGGCACGGCTAAATCAAAAAATAGTTTTGGTCAAAAAAGTATTTTAATAAAAAACGACCCGGCGGTTTTAGAAAACTACCCTTCTGGAATTTTTATTAACGAGCTCATGCCCGCTCCCGACGGTCCCGATGAAACCGACGAATGGATAGAACTATACAACGCCAGTAATTTTGAAATTGACTTATCTGGATGGAAAATAAGGGATGAAAAAGGAAAGACGGTTGTTCATCAGTTTATTAAAAACACAAAAATGGCAGGCGGCGAATACTTGGTTTTAAAAAGAACTGAAACAAAAATCACCCTAAATAATGACCAAGATTCTGTGTCGCTGGTATTTCCAAATGACAAAATTGCAGACAATGTTGATTATAAGCAGGCGCCGACAAACCAGTCTTATAGTAAAAGCTCTTCTGGCTGGAATTGGAGCCAAGCGGCAACGCCCGGCCTCGCAAATTCACTGCCCCGCGAAATAAGCAATGCAGACCCTTCAAGCCAAGCTACGGCTTCTTTAAAAGATTCTTTTACAAGATTACCGGAAAGTAAAAATCCTTGGCTATTGTTTTTAGTCGCCCTATCTATTACCATAATTTCTGCGGTATTTATTTTAATACTAAAGTTAAAAATCTTAAAAAAATAGAAATAGTCAAAATTTTCCTTCGTGAAAGTTTCGACACTAATTATTATTAAAAATTCAATTTTAAGCGAAGCTTAGATATTGCTATGTCAGGACACTCTCATTTCAAAACTGTTGCGGCAACAAAAAACGCCAATGATGCCAAGAAAGGTAAAATCTTTTCTAAAATGGGAAGGGTGATTACCATTGCTGTCAAAGAAAAAGGGGCCGATATTTCCAGCAACATCCAATTGAAAGCCTTAATAGAAAAGGCGCGGGAGTTTAATATGCCCAAAGAAAATATTGAACGGGCCATTAAAAAGGGTACCGGCGAATTGGCTGGCGAGACGCTGGAAGAAGTTTCGTTTGAGGCGCTTTGCCCCGGAGGAGTTGCCATTATCATTGACGGCATCACTGACAATAAAAATCGTACCCTTGGCGAAGTTAGGGGCATTATTAGCCAACACGGAGGCAAGATGGCCGGAGAAGGAGCGGCGCGCTGGATGTTTGAAAGAAGGGGCATTATTTTAGCGTCAGTTGAAGAAAAACCAAAAGAGGAGCTGGAACTGCTTGCCATAGAAGCTGGGGCGGAAGATTTTTCATGGCGCAATGCCGTCTTGGAAATTTACACAAAGCCGGAAAACATGGAAAAGGTTAAAAATGCCCTGGAACAAAAAAATATAAAAGTTGAATCGGCTTCCTTGGGCTGGGTTTCCAAGGAGGAGATTGCCATAGACGAAAAATACAGGGAAAAAGTACAAAAATTGTTTGAGGCATTGGATGAAAACGACGCCGTACAAGATATTTATTCTAACTTAAACCTATGATTATAATGGGCGTTGACCCGGGCGTGGCCTTATTGGGTTATGCAATTATTAAGAAAATTCCTAGCCAAAATCGAGATAGAAAGCCGGAGGTTATTGACTTTGGATGCATTACCACTAAACCAATTGATTCTGCCGGAGAGAGGCTTCACATTATTTATAAAGAAATTAACAAGCTAATTAATAGATATCATCCTGTTTTATTATCAGTTGAAAGTCTTTATTTTTTTAAAAACGCTAAAACCGCCATGCCCGTCAGCCAGGCCAAGGGAGTTATTTTGCTTTCCGCCGCCCAAAAAAGTATCCCAGTCGTTGAGTTCAGCCCCCTTCAAGTAAAAATGGCGGTTGTGGGATATGGCAAAGCCGAAAAAAAACAGGTGCAGTTGATGTTAAAAGAGCTTTTGGATTTTGGAAAATTGGATTTGAAAAAAAACCACAGAAAAAAAGACGATGCCACAGATGCCCTTGGGGTAGCCCTGTGCGCAACACTAAAAAACTTTCGCTAATACGATTGTGTAAAAGTTGCGCTTGACAAGAGTTCTTGAAAAAATATAATAGGAGCAAGGAATAAAAATTAATTTTCAATTTTCAATTTTCAATTTCCAAATAAAATGTCGCGAAGCGACGCCTTATTATTAGAAATTAGAAATTAGAAATTAGAAATTTTAGTAGATGTCCGATGAATTGTTAAACAATATCATCAGCCAAGTGGATGACTTTGACGATGATGGCGCAGATAATGACAAGGTAGAAGAGGATGCGGATGAATCAGGCGCTCAAGAAGAAGACGCAGATAATACAGAGGACGACCAGATAGCAGATGAAGATGGCTTAGAATAATTATACAAAAAACCCGCAAAACGGGTTTTTTGTTTACGCGATGAGTTGATTTTTAGCTAAAATTGTGCAAAAGTTATCTTTTGGTAGTATAATTACCTTGCCTTGAATTACGAAATGCCAGAATAACTGCGAATTTCAGGTCTTTCCTCCAAATTTCGGCTGATATTTTGCTATAATTTTTATCCGTAGCCTTTGGCTACGCCTAAAAATTCTATCAAAATCTCATCTCGAAATTTGGAGGAAATCCCATGAAAGCATTTCGTAATTCAAGGCTTGAATTATTCAATGAAATGGCGGAAATTAAAACTAAATAAAATATTAAGGAAAATAAAAGTAAAAAAAATTGCCGGATACATGATTCTGGCTTTTTTGACCTCATGCCTTGGAATTTTAGGTTTGTTTTTTTATTTTACATACGACTTGCCCAGACCAGAAAAATTCGCCGAAAGCCCCTTTATACAATCAACTAAAATTTATGATCGCACGGGCAGGGTTCTTTTGTACGACATTTATGGAGAAGAAAAAAGAGCCATAGTGCCTTTTGACCAAATTTCAGATAATCTGAAAAAGGCCGTTCTAACATCTGAAGACAATAGATTTTACGAACATAGTGGGTTAGACTTTTTGGGTATTGCAAGGTCTGTCTTTATAAATTTGCGACCGGACTCAAAGTTGGTTGGCGGTTCTACCATTACCCAGCAATTGATAAGATCTGTCTATTTAACCAACCAAAAAACTATCACAAGGAAAATCAGGGAAATTATTTTAAGCGTAGAATTAGAAAGAAGATATTCAAAAGACCAGATTTTTGACTGGTATTTAAATAAGGTGCCCTTTGGCTCCAACACATACGGAGTCGAGGCGGCCAGTCAAACCTATTTCAATAAATCCGCAAAAAATTTGAGCTTGGCGCAATCGGCAACTTTAGCGGCCCTACTGCCCGCCCCAAGCTATTATTCGCCCTACGGCTCCCATCAAGATCTTTTATTGCAAAAAAAAGACCACATCCTAGAAAGAATGGAACAATCGGGCTATATAAATAAAGAGCAATTGGCGGAGGCAAAAAAAGAACGGCTTGAGTTTGCAGACAACCTGATTTCCATCAAAGCTCCTCATTTTGTAATGTATGTTAAAAAGTACCTTGAGGACAAGTACGGCGATGAATTTTTAAAAGAAAAAGGGCTGAGGGTCTACACAACCTTAGATTGGGAACTGCAAGAGTATGCTCAAAAGGTGGTAGACGAAGCCGATAAAACAAATACGCAATTTAACGCCCACAATGCCGCCTTGGTGGCCATTAACCCCAAAAACGGCGAAATACTTTCTTTAATAGGATCCAAAGACTATTTTAAAGAATCTTATCCTAAAAAATGCGAGGATGTGGCCAGCGCCACCTGTTTATTCAACCCCAAATTTGATGTGGCAACATTGGGGCTAAGACAGCCCGGCTCTTCATTTAAGCCCTTTGTTTATGCCACTGCGCTCAAAAAAGGATACACGCCTCTTACGGCCCTATGGGACGCCAAAACCGAATTTAATCCCAATTGTCCCGCTGAAGCCAGCAGTCAAAAGGATTACTACGGACAAGCCTGCTATCACCCTCAAAATTATGATGAAAAAAACAGGGGGATGGTCACCCTAAGGTCTTCTTTGTCCCAATCTTTAAATGTCCCATCGGTAAAAATTTTGTATTTGGCCGGACTCCAAGATTCAATAAAAACCTCAAGGGATATGGGCATTACAACCCTAAACGAACCCAATAGATATGGATTGTCTTTGGTTTTGGGCGGAGGAGAAGTAACTTTATTGGAAATGGTTTCGGCTTATGGGGTTTTTGCCGCAGATGGCCTTAAAACCTCCCCGGTAAGCATCTTAAGGGTAGAAGACGCCCAAGGAAATGTAATTGAAAAAAACACAAAAGAGGCGTCCAAGGTTTTAGACAGCCAAGTGGCGCGGCAAATAAGCGATATTTTGTCAGACAATAATGCGAGAGCTCCTATGTTTGGAACCTATAGCGCCCTTTATTTCCCGGACCAGCAGGTAGCGGCAAAGACCGGAACAACTCAATATTTTAACGACGCTTGGACAATAGGATACACCCCATTTGCTTCGGTTGGGGTTTGGGTTGGCAACAATAACAACGAGTCTATCAATAAAAAAACCGGGATTGGATTAGCCGCCCCGATTTGGCGCAAAATAATGGAAAAACTAATGGAAAAAAATCCAAGAGAAGATTTCAAAAAACCAGAAAGCATTCAATCTAATAATCCTGTTTTAATGGGAGTTTTCCCGGAAAATGAACCCTTGCATAATATTTTGCATTATATTAACAAAAACAATCCCCAGAGCACGGACGGAATAAATCCGGGTAGCGACCCCTTGTATTATAATTGGGAATTCGGCGTCCAAAGCTACTTGTACGGAGCCGGCGTTCAGGTCCAACCCGCGCCCTAAAACCAAAAATCCGGCGGAGGCCGGTTTTACATGGCTTTTATCGGCATTACTACATATATATAACTAGAGTCTCCCACGGGCCTTATCGCGCAGGGTCCGTCTTCTTTGCTTAGATTTAAAGTAATTTCTGAACTCCCCATATTTAACAGTCCGTCTGTTAAGTATTTATGGTTGAAAGATATTTCAATCGGCTCCCCCTCAACCGTAGCTTGCACAAAAGATTTAAACTCTCCCACTCCGGCGCTTTGAGTAAAAATTTCCAACCCCTTGCCGGCGCCTGCTGAAATTTTTAATTCATTGGTTTTGCCTGAAAAAAAGGATGCTGCCTTTATTTGGCCCAAAAACTCGTCTTTTTTTAATGTAATTTGGGTTTTAAATTTGCTGGGAATTATTTCTTGATAATTTGGGTATTGACCTTCTATTAACCTAGAAATTACCTGCACTTTTGGATGTTTGGAGTCTTCCATTAAAAGCTCAAATAAGACCTGGTTACTTGAAAAATATATTTTTAATGGACCCTCCTTGTCCCCCAAAATATTAATAATATCTTTGGCCGCATCTTTGGGCAAGATAAAAGAATATTCTTTTTTGGTGGGCTTTTCTAAGGCAATCACCTTTTCCGCCAATCTAAAACTATCGGTGGCGACAATTTTAATATCTTTAAAAAAAGAAAAGTACACGCCGGATATTTCTGGCCTTGATTGGGAGGGCGAGGCAATGTCGGCTATTTTAGAAAGGCTGGCGCAAAAACTTTTATTTTCAATTTCCATTGAATCTAAGTCTTTAAACTCTGGTATAATTGGAAAGTCTTCGGGGTTTTGGCTTTGAATTTTTGTTTTTACGGAGCCGCATTCAATGTGTAAATTATGGTCTTTTTCCTCAATAATAACTTTTTCTTCGGGCAGAGAAGAAATAAATCCAGAAAATAATCTAACCAATGCGATGGCCTTGCCTTTTTTTATAACCTTAGATAAAATCCATAACTTTATTGTGGTTTCCAAATTAGTTGAAATAAGGTTTAAAAAATTATCCTGCGCAACAATTAAAACATTATTTAAAACAGGTAAAGATAAATTTTTACCGGCAACTCTTTCTGAAATTAAAAGTCCGTTTTTTAAATTGCTTTTTAAAATTTCAACTTTCATTAGTTAGTTATAAGTTTATTTTTATAAACTTAATATTATTAGTAATGGGCTATTTTTTATTGTTTATATTTATTTTATATAAATAAATTGTGGATAATGGGGTTTAAAAACAAGTTATTAAATTATTATATTTTAATTGTGAGTTTTTATGCTAAGTTTGTTATATAAATTATCCACTATATACTCTCTGTTTTATTAAGCTTAATTCTTCGGTTAATTTGTTGTTTTGTTCTAATTCTTGGGTGATTTTTTTGTAGGCGTAAATTACGGTTGTATGGTCTTTGCCGCCGAATTTTCTGGCAATGGCCGGGAAAGAATATTTTAATTCCTTTCTTAATAAAAACATGGCCACTTGTCTTGGTTTTACAATTTCCCTTCTTCTGGTTGGGTTAAAAAGACTCTTCTCGTCTAAATTATAAAACTTTGCCACCGTTTCAATTATTTTTTTATAATTAGCCACATCAAACGGAGAAAAAATAAAGCCTTTTAATAATTTTTTGGCGGCTTCCAGATTCGGTATATTATTGTTTGTTTTACAATAAATCAATAAACTATTTAAAGCTCCCTCCAGTTCCCTAATATTTTTTTTGACATTTGAGGCTATAAATTCCAAGATATCATCGGGTAATTTGAGGTTTTTTTCTTGTAATTTTGATTTTAATATCACCAGCCTTGTTTCATAGTCTGGCAAACTCACATCTACGGTCATGCCGCCCGCAAAGCGCGACCTTAGCCTTTCCTCAAGCTCCGGTATGGCGTTGGGCGGCCTATCTGAAGAAAGGATTATTTGTTTGTTTTTTTCGTATAAAGAATTAAAGGCGTGGAAAAATTCCTCTTGGCTTTTGTTTTTGCCGGCTATAAATTGGATATCATCTATAATTAAAACATCTATGGGCGCCAAGCTGGCCTTGAAAAACTCCATATTATTGCTTCTTATGGCTGAAACTATTCCAGAGACAAGTTTTTCGGAGGGGATATATTTAACCTTGATTTTTTTGGATTGCTCGGCAATTTTATTGCCAATAGACTGTATTAGGTGGGTTTTTCCAAGTCCCACGCCCCCATATACAAAAAACGGGTTGTATGTAAGACCTGGGTTTTCGCATATAGCCAAGGCGGCCGCATAAGCCAATTCATTGAAAGATCCTACTACAAAATTTTCAAAAGTGTATTTTGGGTTTAGGTTTGTTTCTTTATTAACCTTAAATTCCTCAAACCTTAACTGCTCCTCATTTATTTTTTCAATATCAAAGTCTTTTTTTGCTTCTTGGTTTTTAGGAGCCCTGCTACTTATTACAAATTCAAGCTCTTTTATGGTGCCGTCCATGTCGTGCATGGTTTTTAACATCAACTTGTAGTATTTATTGCTAAGCCATTCTTTGGAAAAAGCATTTGGAACCGCAATAACCACCCTTTCATTGTCCTGCGACTCAATGGAAGTATTTTGAAACCATGTCGCAAAATTAGCTTTTGAAATATTTAGCTGCATTTGAGCCAACACAGTCTGCCAGAGTTTTTCTTTATCTATGTCCATAATTTAAAGGTTATAAATGTATTTTTTATTTTTATTCTTTCTTTGTCAAATTGGGGCAAAATAGGCTTATCTGTTATTAAGCTGTGGATAAATTGTGTTATAACAAAAAGAGAGGCAACGCATATATAAATCAAGGGTTCGCATTTTAAAAAATTTGACCGGCGGCATTTTTTATAATATACTATTAACCATATTATATTAATTTAAAAAATTATACAATGAGATGGTTGCAAAAGTCGCTTTTGAGGATAAATTCATTTTTTCCGAATCTGGAAATTTGATAGAATTTGGAGGTTTATGCTTGTCATAAGCTGACAAATTATAGCAAATTTATAGACGGAAAAAATGAATTTAGGCCAAATGTGGACTTTTGCAACCATCTCAATAAATCCATTGTTTAGTTTGCGGTAGAATTGTTATTGTGTAATAATTTTAATTTATGAGTTTTACATATAAGCCAAAAAAGAAAAAAAGGAAAAGAACCCACGGTTTTTTGGTTAGAATGAACAGCAAAACAGGAAAAGCTGTTATAAAAAGAAGGAGAGCTAAAAAAAGAAGAAAATTAGCCGTCTAATGCTGGACAAATCAAATAGACTGACTAAAAAAAGCGACTTTGACTCAGTTTTTAAGGGAGGAGGGAGCGCAAAGAGCGGCTTTTTAGTTTTGAGAGCAAAAGAAAATCATTTGGAACAAAGCAGAATCGGTTTTGTTGTTTCAAATAAAGTTTCAGGGAAAGCAACTTTGAGAAATAAAATCAAAAGAAGGTTGAGAAATTCCGTCAGAGGGATTTTGGGAAAAATAAAAAAGCCCTGCGACATAGTGATAATTTCCCTGCCGGGAGCCCAAAAACTGCAGTACCCTCAAATTAAAGAATCTGTCGGGGAAATTTTTAAAAAATCCGGATTAATTTAAAAATGTTCAGTTTTTTAGTTAATATTTTCAATGCCGTTTTATATCGTCCGTTGTTTAACCTGCTGGTTTTATTTTATAATTTTATCCCCCAGCATGATTTTGGCATAGCTATTATTCTTTTAACTCTTATTATAAGAATCATTCTTTACCCGGTTTCCTCCAAGGCCCTGCATTCGCAGTTGGCTCTTCAAAAACTTCAGCCAAAACTGCAAGAAATCCAAAAACAATATAAAGACGATAAAGAAAAGCAGGCCAGAGAAACGCTGGAGCTTTACAAAAAAGAAAAGGTTAATCCATTTGGGGGCATACTCTTAGCCTTAATACAATTACCCATACTTATTGCCCTTTACAGTGTTTTTTGGAATGGACTGAAAGCAGAAGAACTAAACAACTTATATGGCTTTATCTCAAATCCATCGGTAATAGACCCAATGTTTTTAGGATTGGTAAATCTTTCAAAGTCCAATATTATTTTCGCCTTTCTGGCGGGAATTACGCAATTTTTCCAGACAAAGATGCTCGCGCCAAAGCTTCTAAAAGGAGGGGCTGCCAAAAATGACATGGCTCAAATGATGCAAAAGCAAATGGTTTATTTTTTTCCAGTTATAACAGTGATAATACTTTTTAACTTGCCGTCAGCTCTGGGGCTTTATTGGATAACCAGCAGTCTGCTTTCCATCGGGCATCAATACTTGCTTTTAAAAAAACAAAAAAATAACTGACATGGATAACGAAAAAATTAAAAATATAATTGAAGAATTTCTTGCTAAAATGACGGTGGCCGACCTTACAATAGAATTGAACCTGCCGAAAAAAGAAGGAGGACTGGGGAGTTTTTTGGGTTTTACCGGTTTTTCCAAGAAGGAAGATGTTTTGGAAAAAGAAGAAAAAAAATCCATTGATATCAATATAAAATTAAAAGAACCCCAGTTTTTAATAGGGCAAAACGGTCAAACCTTGGCCGGCTTGCAGAAGATTTTGGGTATGATTTTAAATAAAAAGTTGGGCGAAAACTTTTATTTAAATTTAGACGTCAACGATTACAAAAAAAGCAAAACGGAATTTTTAAAAAATTTGGCAAAAAATTATGCCGATAAAGCGGTCTTTACCGGCGCCAAGCAAGTTTTAAGGCCAATGTCTTCTTACGAAAGAAGAATAATACATACAGAGCTGTCTTTAAGAAAAGATGTGGCAGTTAAAAGCGAGGGAGATGGTTTTGACAGGCACATAGTGATTGAGCCTCTTTAGGAATGTAAAAATTCACAACTCGTCACCCCACAAGCATTGCAAGGTCAAACCTTGCAATGCTTGTGGGGAAGTTATTGCAAGGTCAAACCTTGCAATTCTTACTTATTTTATGGCACGGTTGGGATAATTGACATATTATAAATAACTCTTCCGTTCTCTATTATCTCCGGCTCTTCAATGGCCAGATTGGTAATGCCAAAAGAGGTTACACTGCAAGAATAATCTTGGGTACTGGGATTGTATGAATATAGAGCCACATAATAAAGCCCATTATGCTCTATTTTATTTATACATTCATACCAACTATCTCTACATTGAGGACCTCCTCCTTGTCCCCCAAAATTCACAAAGCCTAATGTAAAAACTCTAAATACAGCAGAGGAGAAGGAGCGAAACCAACTAGAGCCCGTCTCCCCTTTCGCGTATGCTTCTTCTTGGGGGGATGCGTAGGGCACCGGCGTATATCTTGTACCGCTACCCCCTTGATTCACACCATTAACTAATTTCTCCGGGATCAAACATCTTTGTGGGAAAGGAATATTAAGAAGCCGACCTATTCCAGTTATAGAAGTTGGTTGTATAACTCCAATACTTGCGCACCAAAGGTCTGGAAACACTCTTTGTGGTATTCGCAAAACATAATCTTTGCTGTAAAGCCTAACGCTATCACTTTGCCTTAAATTAATATCATTATCAACATTAAAAATATAAGCGTACCTTGCGTTAAAAGTTTCTATATCCTCTATTGCATCCTGTATTGCGATTGGGAGACGCGCCTCCAAATCAACCTTGTTATAACAACCAGAGTCGCCGGGGACCTTGATTTTAGGAAGCGAACACCTTCCGCCCAAATCCCTATTTTTACTTAAAATAAAACCATATGATTCCCTTGAGTCAGTTCCTATTTTTATGAAAGCAGATCGCGGTCTTTGATCTCTATTCGTCTGCCAGTCAAAGGGGGGTATATTTGTGGGTGATTTTTGTACTTGGGAAGCTATGCCGCCACAGTCAGTATTTGTAAAAAAGTAGACGCCCGGCTGTTCGTAGCCCCATTTAAAAGAAGCATATCTACTTTTTATGTTCGGTATAGAATTTCCACAACTCAAGACTTCTGTTTTGTCGTGTGGTAGTATTACTCCCACACCATCGGACCACGTGCTAATTCTAAAATTGATAGAGCCATATAGCCAAACCATCAGTTTTGCAGTTTGTTCTCCCTCGCAATGGTAGTAGAGGTCTGTGTAGGGAGGGGGAATGTTGGCAGTTCTTGCTTCTGACTCCGGGGCTTGTTTGTAGACCCAGCAACTTGTTCCATCCCAAAGGCCACAATTACTAAAATCGGGTTTAGGCAGTGTTTTTCCCGCATACCAAACACTACCGCCACTAATAGACGATAAGCTGGAGTCTTGAGCCACAATGTCGGGATTAATTGTCCTTAAAATAATCACGGAAGTCATTAAAAGAATAATTCCCAAAATAGAGCCGGTAATTTGTTCTTTAGCCGCTGTTATTTGCCCCGGATTTCCCGCCGACGCCAGTATTCTAATTCCCGCTATAACCAAAGACAATACCCCCAAAGCTCCGGCGGATGCGACAAAGAAAATAAAAACATACCGAATAAATTCAAATAAATTTGTGCCAGATCCAACCCCAATTCCATTAATGGTGGGGTAAGTCAACTCAAGGGCCACGGCGTTTTGCAGGGAAGGCAAAAACAAGGCAATGGCGGTCAACGCAAGAAAGAGCAGTTTTAATTTTTTAGATATTTTTTGGAACATTTCTTATTTAAAAATTTTCAATTATCAATTTTCAATTATCAATCAATGGTCAATTAACTAATTTTCAACCTTACTATTTTTACTGCTTCTTATAATTTTAGAAAAAATCAATAATAATTCGTGAGCTTCTTTCCATAGTAATCTTACTGCCTCTCTTTTTTCTGGATTAGATTTAGCTAATAATCTTAACCAGTGCTTTGTTTCCTTGGTTTCTTTTTTACAAATGCTAATCTTGTGAATAAAATCTTTTTTACTTTCTCCCTCTGTGGCCTCGCAATAGTTTGCCCCCATTGATCCCGACGAGCCCACAAGTTGCGTGATAATCCTGCTGTTAATTGCGTCAATTTTTATAGCTCTTGTTAATTCAATTACATTTTCTGCAAAAATACCCGTTCTTTCTTCTAAGTCAAACTGGTTTGCCATATTGATAATTTAATAATTTAAGAATTGATTGAAAATTGAAAATTGAAAATTGATAATTGGGTCTATATTACATTTTATCATATTTTTTGCATTAATGTCTGAAAACTATTGCGCCCTATCTTTACTTAGCCTTCGTCTTGCTTCTTTTATTCTTTCAACTTCTTGCGGGGCGGTGGTGATTATCTGGTCTTCCGTATAGCTGGCTTTAACTGCAATATAAACATGTTTTTTGCCCGCAAAGAAAAGCCCTTCGCCCACAGCCGCTTCCAGCAAAAGGAATTTTTCCTGGTCGGTTAAATCAAAGGTTTTTTGGACTATATCAACTTCGGCTGGCGATTGCTTTAATAAAAGCTGAAGAGAGGAATTTGTTATAATCGCCTTTCCGTAAGAAGATTTCATAAAGTCTTCAATATCTTGGGTGATGGTTGTCACGCCCAGCCAGTATTTGCGGCCTCTTTTTACCAACCCAAACAAGAAAGATGCTCCGTCTTCTGATTGCATTAACCACCAAGCTTCGTCAACCACCAAAATTCTTTTTTTAACATGCGTTCTTATTATATTCCAAATATAACGCATAATTATAAAAAGGGCTATCGGCTTTAAAGATTCTTCCATATCTTTTATCCCAAACACAATAAATTTTTTGCTTAAAGTTATATTTGATTTTTGGTTGAAAAAACCGGCAAAGGTTCCTTGGGTGAATTTTTTAATTCTTCTTGCCAAAGATTCGGCGCCTTTCATATTTTCCAAAATTTCCTCAAAATCAGACATTATTGGAATATTTTCCTGCCACTTTGCGGGGTCTGATTGGGGAGTTATGTCTCTTATTGCGTAGGTTTCCGTTAAGGCTTGGTCTAAAATTGAATCTTCTTCGGCCGTTAGCCCCCCAAGCATTATTCTTAAAAGGCCGACTAAGTTTATAATATTTGACCTTAAAATGTCTTCTGGGTCATCATCGGGCCCCGGTATGGGCAAATCAAAAGGATTGACATGATTTTGGGATGTTAAAGAAATTTTAAAAAATTCGCCGCCAACTCCTTCGGCTAGCATTTCATATTCATTTTCGGGGTCAACAACAATTACGTCTATAGACCACATAAGATAGCGAAGAATTTCCAATTTTATGGCGTAAGAGTTGTGGACAAACATTCCCCCATTGCCCGCTAAAAACACTTCATTATCAACAGTTAAATCATAAACATACTTTTCTTTTTTATTGATGATTTTTTTGATTTGCGTAATGGGGTCCCAAAACAAATCAGAATTAGCCAGCATCTTAAGGTCACCCAAAATTTCTTGGACTCGGGTAATTTTATTATTTAAAATATCTTGATAGTTCTGCCAGACAAATTGCGCGGAACTTTGTACAATATTATACCTTGTGTTGCCAGAATACCTTCGTACTAAAGCTGATTGAAGCGAGCGGTTAAAATATCTTATTGGAAGATTCATTTCTTTAAATCCGCAATGAATGGCCGTTTTAACTTCTGCAAGATTATAACTTTCTCCGTAGACAGTTTTTATAGCTCTAAAAACATTAATAGATTTGGGCTGGACCAAGTTATTTTTCATCAGTTGCCAACTGGCGCCCAATGCTTGCCAAAGCCTGCCATTCAATATTTTATTAACTTTACCCTCTTTGACTAAGATAGAAAGCGAGGGAAGTCCGCTTAATTTTTCAAATTTAGGGGAAAGCTCCCTAAAATCTAAAATCCTTTTTTCTATTTTTTCTATTGTTTTTTGCAGGTTGTCCCTAGAAGGCGAATAAGCGCCATTTTTAAAGGCCGATACTCCCGGGATTCCCGCGAGCTGGTGGCCGAATAATCGGTAAATTTCTTCGAAATAAGTTTTTACTTCTGGGATAACATCAACATTTGTGTTGCCCTCTTTTTTTGTTATTTCGCAAAGTCTCTGTTGTTTTTTGCGAGAAATAAAATTAATATGATGGTTGAATTTTCTAAGATTATCTTGTCCCGAGACAGTGAGTTTGTAGTAAATTTTTTTATGTTTCCAATTGCTATTTGTGGGCTGTTTTTTTGTTTCTAAAATTCTGCCAGTAATTCCAAAATAAAGCAAAAGATAACATATTTCAGAAATCAGTCTTTTTGATTTTGATGTGGCAGAAACCATTGATCCATCTATTCCTCCGTCTCCCTCAAAGTATCCTCGTAAGTAGTGAGCCACCAATTCTTTTTTAAGGCCAAATAACAAAGGCAAAACTTTTTTATTTCCGGATTTTGCTTTTCCACCCATTGCCTTTATAATTTCCACAAAAATTCTAGTTGCAATAATAATGCCGTTGTTTCCGTAATAAAATGGGACTCGCAGTTCTTTCAAGGAAAAATCAATATCTCTTAATACTTCTGCATCGTTATTACTGATAATAATAACCTCATTTCTAATAGTTCCCTCTGCGCAGATAAATCCCGCAATTCTTAAAAAGTTGGCGGTTATTTTAAAATCTCTGTCAAAAGAGTATTTATTTTTGCCATTTTTTGAAACTATTTTAATATTGTCCAGCTGGGGATCATTGGTTTTGATTTTTAGAGAATCTAAAATTTTCCAGAAATACATTATTGGGATTGCTCGGCCAGCCTTATATTTATAAAGGTATCTGTCCATCCCTTCATTTAGAATCCTACTTTTGAGAATTGTATAGTTTTCTTCAATGATTTTTTCCGCCCCCAATAAATATACATTATCTGACCCTCTTAACAAATCTAAAAGATTAATAGATTTTGTGGGTGAATCGGTTGCCGATACAAACCTTGGCAAAGGAATATATTCACCCTCTTTTACATCGGAGCTTTTTGCAGTAATTACTTTTCCGTTTTTTAAGACAACCATATTGTGATCGCCCGTTGTGGTAATTTCTCTCCCGCTTTTAGTTTTAAATTTATAAAAGAATTCTGTGGCATCTTTTCTTGCCGCTACCGAAACATTAGACCAGCTTCCTTTCAGATTTTTATCAAAACTATAAACCTCTAAATTGGGCTCAATTACTCCCTCTAATTCTTCGTCAATTTTCTGGGCACCGTGTTTCTTTATAAGTTTTTCTACTAATGGCCCTATTGTTTTCAGCTGAATTTTTCCGTCTTGTTTAATCAAAACAGGCTCTGTTCCCAAAATACTTTTTCCCGCGCCCGAGGTGGCGAAAACGACCATGTTTGAATTCTCTAAAGTAAATCGGTCAAATAAAACCAAAGAATTATTGTGGCCGTTAATACCGTAAAGAATTCCTTCGTTAGAGCTCAAGTCAAAAGAAACAAAAGGAAAGGTGGTGGAAATCGGCTCGGTATCCATGGGCGTGTTAATGTAAAGCAAATCAAGGCCATACGGAAGACAGGAAATAAAGCCGTCTTTTTGCTTGAAAAGAGCCGGTTTTATATAAATAAGCCGCGATTCAAAAATAGACCTTAGGGTGGTTTCGGTTTCCCTTATGGCCTCCTGCGAGTTTTCATAAATAGTAATGTAAAGCCCCAGGCGAAACATTTTTTCCTGCGCAGTTATTATTTTATCCCTTAGGGCTTCAATGTCTTGGTATCCCGTTTCTAAAATGGGGTCTCTTATCAAGCCTTTTTCCTGTCTTTCTATCAACTCGGAAGCAACTTGGGTTATTTTTGACCTTAACTTCTTTAAAATTTGCTCCGAACTTACGGGATGTATGAAAAAAGAAATATCCATCGGAGTATTTAAATTTATGGCCGGCGAAAGCCACCCGGTGTTTAAATACCTTGGATAAGAAAAAATAAAAAAGGACTTGGCGATTTTGTCGCCCAAATTTATTTGATCTTGAGCAATTGAAATATAGGGAGGAGCAATTATGTCCTTTATGTTGAGCTCTTCTTGCAAAGGAGTCTCTTCAATGTCAGCAGATTTTCTTTTTATAAAAGGTAGTTTCATGGAAGTTAACGAATTACACGAAATAAGACGAATTTACACGAATCACGAATTTTTTAATAACTGCATAAATGTTTTTTTGTTGTTCGTGAAAATAGATCGTCTAATATCTAGTCTCTCTGTGCCAAAGTTTACTAAATATCCTATTTCATAGGCGCTTGCTTTTAGATAAGAAATTTGTTGGTCGATGTCTCTTTTACTGGTAAAAATTGTTGCCTTAATTTCTAAAATAATTTTATTATTTATAATGAAGTCTGGGATATATGTGCCAAGTAATTTACCACTATCAATTGAATAAACATTAATTCTTTTTTGCTCTTCAAAAAGTATTTTCTTTTTTAACAATTCTTCTGCGATGGCTTTCTGGTAAATTTGTTCTTTTAAACCAACCCCATATTTATTGATAATAGAGTAAAATATCCCCTGTAAGTCGTAGGATAATTCTGGTTCTAATAGGTTTTTATTCGTGATTCGTGAAAATTCGTACATGTTCGCGTAATTCGTTATTGTAGTAATTCTGGAGCTATTTCCGGACTGTATCCCACCTCTGCCTCTGCTGGATGGTGCCATGCCCAGAATAATTCAATAAGCTCTGGCGTGGTTAGCGGCATTACATCTAACCCGCATCTTTTAATTCCCATCGCCAAAAATTCCATTCTTTGCCAAAGCTGGTTTTTGTACTTTTCAAAATCTTCATCGGCTATCAAGCTCGCGTTGCCGGCATTTTTTTTGCCCAAAAGACCACTAAAAAAATTCATTTTTTTTACGGCTGTTTTAACTGCGGTTATTTCAAGGGCGTTATATGGCACTACTACGAAAAAGTTTTTTGTCATAATTGTGTCATCCGCCACCAATTCTCTTATAAATTCCCTATAAGAAGATGTTTGGGCTCTTAGCAGTTCATTTTCCTGTTTTTCTTCTAAGTTTTTAATGATGTCTAAGTATGGAGTAATATTTATTTTTCTGGACTGGACTATTATTTGACAGGGAAAATCTAAAGAATTCAGAAAATTTTGAAAGGCGTAAATAATGGAAGTCTGCGATTCGTCTGATTTTAAGGCGAAGTTTAAGGAAGAAACCATTAAAACGCCCCTTAAATTATTATTTTTAAGAATTACAATCCCCTCTTTAATATCTTTTATTTCCAAGAAGTCTTGAGT
>CAYJVF010000004.1:10873-21090 GCA_964373565.1 uncultured Candidatus Saccharibacteria bacterium | reverse complement strand
CCACGAAAAGATCACTTTGTAAAACTTATTTTAATCAAATAAAAAAGGCTGTACAACAAGTGTTGGAGATTCACCTGTGTACAGCCCGACGACCTGCGAGCTATTTTTTACCATTCTGATAGCAACTTTCGTTGCAAAGCCACAGATTGTCCCCGTGTTACAATCGTATGGCTCTTTTACAGAACTGGGTATGGGGAGCGAACATCTCTTGGTCGCAAACTCTGGACCTGACGACTACTTCAGTTTCAGAGTTTATGACTTATCGCTCTAACTCGCACCGTCTTGGGCAGGTGGCGTTAAACCTGCCATGGTGATTTGTGCTAACTAATATATATCAAAAAAGTTAAAAATAATCAATAGACCTGTTGCTTAATAAGCTTTCATACGAAAATTGAAGATTTCGTCTTAATTCGACCGTATCGAAGATTAATAAATAAAAATTAAGACGCATGGAAATTTGATAGAATTTTGAGGTTTGCCCTTGCGGCAAGCCGAAAAATTATAGCGAATTTGCGGCCCAAATATGGAATTTGCAGTAAAAGCTTATTAAGCAACAGGTCTAATAGTTGAGCCGATGGTGGGAGTTGCACCCACACTCTACGGTTTACGATACCGTTGCTTTGCTGTTAAGCTACATCGGCAGTTAAATACTGGAACGGAATAGCGGATGACGTTGGAACTTATTGATTAACCGCTAACGACCTCTTCTTTCCTCCAATGCTATCATTAGAGGAAGCAAAAATCAATTAATCCTTGAATTACGAAATGGTTTCTTTGTATTTTTCTCAAATTTTGAGATAAAAATTTGATAGAATTTTTATGCTTAGCCACGCATAAGCATAAAAATTATTGCGAATTTTTAGCCGAAATTTGAGGAAAAGACCCGAACATTCCTTTTATTGTGGCATTTCGTAATTCAAGGAATTAATAAAAACCCTCGCAATCGCAAACGAAAGCAACCTTTTTGAGAAAAAGGTTGCAATCAAAGAAATCGTCGGCTCGAACCTCATTTTGCAAAACCGCGAGGCGCAACTTTTCGTAACGGACGGAACGGTTCCCCCCTTACAAAAACAGTGGGCGGCGCTTCGCGCCGCCGTCCAACTCGTCGGTCGAAAGTCAAAAAGTTTTATTGTGGAGCGAGTGAGCGGAGTCGAACCGCCGTTTATTCCTTGGGAAGGAATCGTAATGGCCGTTATACGACACTCGCGACCTGTTAAATTTATTTAAAAATTTCCGTAAGCCAGCCAAACCAATTTTGTAAAAAACTTTTTGAATCGCTATTTTCTTGTTTTTCCTGACCGGATTCTCTTATAAAAGAGTAGACTTTTTCGCCGGGCTTTTGTAAATCCAACTCCTCTCTGGCAACTTTTTCTATATATTGCCCATTATCTGAATTTTCTATTTGAACTTCCAGTGTTTCGTTTTGGCTTTTTATCTGGTTAATTTTTGACTGAAGGCTTTGGACTTGATTCATTAACTGCTTTCTTTTAAAATAAATATTGGTATTTGCAATAATTAAAAAAGTAATTAATCCTAAAACAAAAAAAAGGCTTAGTTTTAAAAATAAATTAAGAGCAAGTAAAGTCTTTTTATTTTTTCTGAAATTTGATAACATAGTTTTATGAAATCTAAAAAATTATTTAAAGTAACTTGGATAATACTGATTACTTTGGTTGGGATAAGCCTCCTGCTTTGGTCTTTTGGCTTTGGTACTCTCTAATAAAATATTATTAATTGAGATGGTTGCAAAAGTCGCTTTTGAGGATAAATTCATTTTTTCCGAATCTGGAAATTTGATAGAATTTGGAGGTTTATGCTTGTCATAAGCTGACAAATTATAGCAAATTTATAGACGGAAAAAATGAATTTAGGCCAAATGTGGACTTTTGCAACCATCTCATTACATAAAAGCGACCCTCGGTGGAGAGTTATGTGTCCCTAAGATATTGAAGCGTTTTTTATTGCCTGCTCGTATTGAGATAATATGTTTTTGGCAGACTCTAAGCTTAAATCATAATCCTGGTTATAGACAATTGCGTTTCTCATATTATGCGCCTGCATAATTTCTTGCAAGTTTGTTATAACTTTTTGGCCGGCGTCTTTTATCAACTCTTCAAACGATTCGCCCTTAAAACCCCTATCTTCCAGGGTTTGGCATAAAAAATCATCTGCCTCCATCATGGCTATTTTGTATTCTTCAAGCGAACCAGTTTTCACTTTTTTTATTATATAATTCCAACGTTTATTTACCGCCTTTAATCCGTATGGATGCCAAGAAAAAAATTCAGCGGTATCTTGAGCAAACTGAAACTTCAAGTAAGAACTGACAAAGTAAAAGTAAATCACCCAGAAAAGGAAGAAAAATGTGAAAAAGAAAAAAACCAGCTTAACGGGAAAAAGCGCTTCTTGTATTGTCGGCGAAGTTATAAAATAGATAAAGTCAGTTATGCCCAAATATGCGTAGATTTGTTCCCAACTCATTTTTACTTTGTAAAAATGGCGCGGAATTACGCGAAATCTTACGCGGAATTTCGCGGAAATTTTATTCCGCGTTTTTCTGCGTAGATTTCCGCGGTGTTCCGCGAAATTTCATTTTTATAATGAAATTATAACATTCTTTCCATTTGCTGTGCAATTGCTAAAATTTTATTCTCCTCAAAATGATTTCCGATAATCTGCAAGCCCACCGGCAATTTTCCTGCTTTCCCAGCCGGCAATGAAAGGGCTGGGATACCGGCAATATTTATGGCAACAGTATAAATATCAACTAAGTACATCGCTAAGGGATCATTTGTTTTCTCCCCTATTTTAAATGCTGGCGTTGGACATACGGGGGCAAAAATCACATCAACTTTTTCAAAGGCATTTACAAAATCTTGTCTTACAAGCTGACGAACTTCCAAAGCTTTTTTATAATAAGCATCGTAGTAACCAGATGACAAAGCGTAAGTGCCAAGTATAATTCTGCGCTTTACCTCGGGGCCAAATCCTTTTCCGCGACTATGCAAGTAAACTGACAGCAAATCTTCGCCCTTTTCAGACAATCCATATTTTATTCCGTCATAGCGCGCTAAGTTAGCAGAGGCTTCACAGGGAGCAATAATATAATAACAAGCTAAGACAAACTGCGTACTGGGTAGGCTAATTTCTACAATTTTGGCGCCGGCGTCTTCTGCTTTTTTTATTGCATTTTTTACAACTTTTTCAACTTCAGGATCAATGCCTTTTACAAAATACTCTTTGGGAACTCCTATTTTAAGACCATTCAAACCTATTGATGATTCTTTGAATTGATAGTCAGTTGAAGTTGCATCCATTTGATCTTTGCCGGAAATTGCCTCAAAAACAATTTTTGAATCCTCGGCGCTTTTCGTTATCGGACCTATTTGATCTAAAGAAGATCCAAAAGCAACAAGTCCATATCGAGAAACAGATCCATAGGTTGTCTTTAGCCCAACTACTCCACAAAAAGAAGCTGGCAATCTAATTGACCCGCCCGTGTCAGACCCCAATGAATAGCAGGCCTCATTTGCCGCTACCGAAGCTGCCGACCCGCCCGAGCTCCCCCCCGCAACACGGGTTTTATCGTGCGGGTTTTTTGTTGGACCAAAAGCCGAATTTTCACCGGATGCTCCCATGGCAAACTCATCCAAATTGGTTTTTCCCAAAATAACCGCTCCCTGCGCTTTTAGTTTTTTAATTACCGTTGCGTCATAAGGGGCGACATAATTTTCTAAAATTTTTGAGCCGGCAGTAGCCTTCTCCCCTTCCACTAAAATGGCATCTTTTATGGAACATGGCACCCCGCATAGCATTGGAAAATCTTCTTGCCCTGAGCCACGTCGAAGGGTTTCGGCCATTATTTTATCCGCCTTTTGAGCTTGTTCTAAAGCTAAATCTTCTGTCACAGATAAAAAGGCTCCAATTTGCTCGTCCGTTTTTTTAATTTGATTTAAGTAATTTTTTGCAACTTCAACTGCAGAAAATTGTTTTTTCTTGTATCCTTCGTGAAGTTGGCTGATGGTTAAATCTAAAATTTCCATTAAAAAATATTTTTTACTTTTATATAATCTTCTTTTCTGTCCGGAACTTGACCCAACAAATCATTTACCAGCCTGCTATTTCTTTCCGTAGATACATCTTCTCTAACCACATTCTTACTTAGTCCTGTGGTCCGAACCACAGGACTGACTTTTGGGGTGGGGGCTTTTTTGAGAATTTCAAAATAATCCAAAATACTCGTCAAATCTTTTTGCATTTTTTCGGTTTCTTCTTCAGTTAATTCCAGCCGCGCCAATTTAGCGATTTTTATGACTTCTTCTTTAGATATAGAAATGACTGAAGCCATTTATATATTGCGTCACTCGGTTAACATAACAAATTACTTGCCCGATGATAAAAAATTATTTTTATCTTCTTTACTAATAATTTATTATGTCTCCCTTCGCTATCAATATTATGCTAAAAAATATTAACTATGTTATTTCAAATTCTTCGTCTGAATGCACCAATTCTGAAAGCGACTCAATGTTTTCTAGGGCAATGCCACAGCCTCTCACTACAGAGGTTAAGGGGTCGTCAATTATTCTGCAAGGCATTTTTGTTTCCCGCAAAATTAATACATCCAAACCCTTTAATAAAGATCCGCCGCCCGCCAAATAAATTCCGCTTGTCATGACATCAGACAAAAGCTCTGGCGGAGTTTCTTCAATTGTTGTTTTTATGGCCGATACTATTTGGCCAACAGACCTCTCTAATGACCTTTGTATGTCGTCATTAAAAACAATCACTTCTTCGGGGAGACCGGTAACTAAATTCCGCCCGCGCATGGGCATTTCCTTTTTTTCTTTTAGGGGCAAGGCGGAACCAATGGCAATTTTTATATATTCGGCTGTTCTCTCCCCTATTAAAAGCTTGTATTCTTTTTGGGCAAATTGGATAATGTCTTCATTTAATCTATCTCCGGCAATTCGCAAACTTTTTGAAGCAACTATTCCCCCCAAAGAAATTACCGCCACTTCCGTTGTTCCTCCGCCAATGTCAACTATAAAGTTTCCACCGGCTTCTTGGATTGGCAATTTGGCGCCAATGGCCGAAGCCAATGGTTCTTCAATTAAAAAAACGGTTCTGGCGCCGGCATTTTTAGCCGCATCTCTGACTGCTTTTCTTTCAACTTCCGTCACTCCGCACGGTATTCCAATAATCACCCTTGGCATATAGCCAAATCCTAAGAACTTTTTGGAACTGTTAACCGCCTTTTCAATAAAATATCTTAACATTTGCTCTGTTACTTCAAAGTCGGAAATAACCCCATTAACCAGTGGGCGGGTAGCTGTAATATAAGAAGGTGTTCGGCCAACCATTTTTTTGGCTTCTTCTCCGATTGCCAAAATCTGGCCGGTTTTGTTATTGATGGCGACTACCGAGGGCTCATTGATGATTATTCCCCTGTCTTTTACGTAAACCAAGGAGTTGGCAGTTCCCAAATCAATGGCCATATCAAGCGATAAGAAGGAAAATAGATTTTTTATTTTTTTAAACATTCTTTTGTAAATACGTAAATACGCTTTTTAGTTTCATTAATTTAATTCCTTCCTTACTTCGCTCTTTTAATTCTACTGAACCCTTGGCCAATGTCTTTTCTGAAACAACAACGCGCAAAGGAATTCCCAATAAATCAGACTCGGCAAATTTTTCTCCCGCCGACTTGTTTTGCCTATCGTCATATAATATATCAATCTTTTCTTTTAAGCAATCTGCGTATATTTTTTGCGCCGCTTTTTTTACTTTTAGGGAGTCTTCTATTTGTATTAAGTGAACATCAAAAGACGCAACTGATTTTGGCCATATAATTCCTTTGTCATCGTAGTTGGCTTCCACGATAGCGCCCATAAGCCTTCCCAAACCGATGCCGTAGCAACCCATTAAGACCGGCTTGTCTTGACCGTCTCTGTCGGTGAATTTCAAATCAAAAGGCAGGGAGTATTTTGTCCCCATTTTAAAAATGTTTCCAACTTCAACTGCTTTCTTTTCTTGGAAGTCGTCTGCTTTGCAATTTAAACACTTGGGAGTCTCTTCTTTTATCTCTTTATTTATTGCAGTGTTGCATTTTTTGCAGATATAAATTATGTCCTCACCGGCTTGGGTGATTGCCTGAAATTCATCAGAATATTTTGAAAATGTTCCTCCGCTTGCAAAGGTTCTGTAAGTTATTTTTCCGATTCCGCATTCGTTAAAAATTTTTATGTAAGCCTTGGCGGTTTTTTCGTAGTAATCGTCCAAATCCTTCTGATTTGCGTGAAAGGAATACAAGTCTTTCATTAAAAATTCTTTAGTCCTTAAAAGACCTGATTTTACCCTTAACTCATCTCTGAATTTATCTTGTATTTGAAAAACATAAAACGGCAAATCTTTGTATGAATACACAAACTTTTTGGCCAACGGCGTTAAAATTTCTTCATGGGTCGGCCCTAAAACATATTCTTTTTCGGCGTTTCCCTTTAATTGAAAAAGAATATCGGACAAACTATCAATCCTGCCGGTTTTTTCCCAATTGCTTTTTGGGTGCAAAACCGGCATAAGCAATTCCTGTCCGCCTATTTCTTCCATATTTTTTCTGATAATATTCTCAATGTTCTTTAAAACCCTAAAACCCAAAGGCAAAAAAGAATAAACTCCTGCCATCAACTGGTCTATATGCCCCGCCCTAGTTAACAAATCATGAGAAACGGAATCGACAGAGGCCGACTTATTTTTATTTGTTTTGTAGAATAGTTTTGATTGAAACATATTAGTGAATTTAAGATTTAACATTTACCATATAACATTTATGATTCGTAAAAATGTTAAATGATAATTGATAAATGATAAATGTTAAATCCCTGCTTTCCAAAATTCCACCAACCTTGGCACATCAAATTTTATTGTCACAAAAATTGACATGGCTATTAATAAAAAGAAAAATATTACGGTTAAAGTCTGTTCAATTTTTAAAGAAACCGGCCGCTTAATCATTTTTTCAATTGCTAAAAACAGAAGTTTCCCCCCGTCTAAGGCCGGAATGGGAAATAAATTAAATAAAGCAATAAAAACCGATATTGACCCTATAAAATATAGAAAAAATCCGAAGCCATAATTAACTGCTCGCGCTAAAAATATGGTAATTCCAACGGGACCCGCCAATTCAGCCCCGCTTGGCACTCCGTTGCCCGAAAATAAATCAACAAAAACTTTATATATCCCTAAAATTGCCTGCCAAGTAATCTGTCCCGTATAAACGATTCCCCGAAAAGGCGCTTGGTGCCATGCAGACTTTTCAACTATTGTAGCCATTCTTTCTAAAGACACCCCGACTGGCCCTTGGGTTGCAGGATATAAAGCCCTTGGCACTAAATTTAAAATAATTTCTAAACCCTGCCTTTCAATTTTTATTTCAATGTTATTGCCCTTGTTTTCTTGGGTAATTTTTTGGAAATCTGCAATCTTGGCTATTTTACGGCCGTTAACTTCAATAATCCGATCGCCCGTTAAAATACCGGCTTGGCTTGCCGGCGAAACGCCCTCAACGGCAATAACCTTAACTTGGGCATTGCTAAAACCGGCTATATCTTGGTCTCCGATGGGAACCGTCGCCCCAATTAAAAAAACCACTGAAAAAATAATGGCTGAAGCAATCCAGAAAGCCAAAACTCCGCCCAAAACAATCCAAACCCTTTTCCAAATTGCCAATTTTGCAAAACTTCTATAGTCGTCAACGCCACCCTCTTCACCGTAAATCCTTACAAAGGCTCCCAAAGGAATTAAGTTTAAGGAATACAAAGTCTCGCCAAACTTTTTTCCAAATATCCGTGGCGGATACCCTATTCCGAACTCCTCAACCTTCACGCCAAATTTTTTGGCAATGATAAAATGGCCAAATTCATGGATAATCATCAAAGCGACAAGGCTTAATAAAGCAATTAATAATGTTAAAATCATCAGTTTATCAACGAATAGACGAATCTTGTTGCGAATTTACGAATACTTTTTATTTTTTCTGAAATTTGTATTGATATTCGTTATTCGTTGATTATATTATTTCTTTTTGTTTTCTATCTACTAAATCACTGATTTTTTTACTATATTCGTCAATTAATTTTTGCAGCCCATCCTTGCCCCGAAACTTATCGTCTTCTGAAAGTTTTTTATCCCTTTGGGCCGCTTGGATTTTGCTCCAAGCTTCATCTCTGAAATGACGCATGGTTTGGCGGGCTTGTTCTGATTTTTCGCCTAAAACTTTCACCAAATTTTTCCGATATTCCCCCGTAAGCAAAGGAAGACTTAGCCTTATTAAATTTTTATCAACTGCTGATGACATGCCAAGCCCGGATTGAGAAATTGATTTTTCAATGGGCTCCATGTAAGAAGCATCCCATGGCGTAATGCATATTTGGTTTAGCTGGGGGCAAGAAATAGCTGCCAGCTGTTTTACGGAGTATTTTTGGCCCAAATAATTAACTTCTATGTCTTCTACTAAAGCCGGCGATGCCCTTGATGTCCTTATTTTGGCAATTTCGTTTTCTAAAAACTTGAAAGTTTTTTCAAACTCGGGCCTTATTGAGTCAATGAATTCCTTATAACTCATGAATGTAATGCCAATTTACAAATAGCATGCCAATGTTGCGAATGCGTATTTGCATCATTGGCGCGTCATTTGTATATTTGCATTATGATAACTCCATTAATAATATCTCCAACGCCAACTTCGGATTAGCATTAGAAAAATTGTGCCAATAAGAAACTTTTTCTATCAGTCTTAAAACTTTTTTAACTTGGGTGATGGAATAATTTCCCCTTTCGTTAAAAAAAACATCGGTCTCCATCCCAATTTTAGAAAGCAGCAGGCTTCTAAAATACATCTCAAAAGTCTGTAATATTTTTAAAAAATTTCCGCAGTCTAACTGCGTATTTTTTGAGTAAATAAACTTTTCAGCTAATTCCGCGCCTATTAGTTTTGATAAATCACCCAAAATACCAGCCTGTTCTTTTGAAATTTTATTTGCATTTACCTGCCAGAATTTAATTTGCTGGACTCTGGAAAATACCGTTGGCAAAAGAACTTCCGGAGTTTGCGAAATAAGAAAAATTAAAGAATTTTGCGGGGGCTCTTCAAGGGTTTTCAAAAGGCAGTTCTGGGTTTGCAAATTCATTCTTTCGGCCCTTTCAATTATAACAAATTTATAAGCGCTTATGTAGGGTTTGTAAGATAAAAATTTCTGCAAATTTCTTATTTGGTCAATATCAATCTGGATATTGTCTCTTCCTTCTTTTAGCGAGGAATCGCTATTTGCAGAATCTATAAATAGCAAGTCCGGAAAATTATTCTTTTCAACTGCCATGCAGTTCTGGCATTTATTACAAAACTTTTTAGGCGCGGAACAGCTTATAGTTTTTATCAATTCTCTGGTAAAATTTTTGATTGATTCCGTATCGTTTCCGGAAAACAAATAAGCGTGGCCCAAATTCCCAGCTTTAAATTTATTCTTTAAAAATTCCCATTGTTTTTGATAAGGAGTAATCACGAATATACAAATCACTTTTTACTGCTTTATCTTAACAAACTTAATAGAGCAATGAAAGAGTTGACACTTACATATAAAAGGTGTAAAGTTAAACAGTTGAGACAGATTTAGCGGTGGTCGCTAAAGCTCAATAAATCTAAGGGAGAAATGCGATGGAAATCGAGCTTCAGATTAGCGCAGAGGCTATTATGAGTCACTTTTGTTGGGGGTACACCAATGCCTTACTCAAAAAACTCAAGGAACTCATCAAGAAAAACCGCATTTTTGATGAACGGGGCAAGGAATTCGGAATGGAATAGTTCGCCACTTTAGTAGTAAGCGCCCTTGAAGGCCAATTGGGGCACCAGTACGGCAAAAACATCGAGCAACTGGTCAAAGATGGCGAAGAATTCCTCGCCATCTTCGAAAAAAAAGAATGATGGCGGAGAAGCGCAAACTAGAAGCCCACGAACGCGCGCGCGTTCGTGGGCCTATTTTTTTTGCTAAATACGAACGCTTCACTTCTTCCATGTGAAGCGTTCACTGGATTCCCAATCAAGCTGGGAATGACAGCGGCGGGGGGGGACATACCCCCGCCGGGGTTTGGGGGGTGTTGCGCGTGCACGTAAACAATCGGGCGGAAGGGGTAGTGGGTTTTTGAGTTATTGACCGAGAAAA
>CAYJVF010000004.1:0-10863 GCA_964373565.1 uncultured Candidatus Saccharibacteria bacterium | reverse complement strand
AAATTTTATCCCAAATAACGTGGGTATTGACTGGGGGGCGGGCAAAGCCCCCGCCGCCGCTGTTTCCGCGTAGTTCCGCGTCCACTTACCCATTCGCGCGAATGGGTAAGTGGTATTCTGCGTAATTCCGCGAAAAAATAATCAGCAGATTATTTTTTGCTCATCACCACTTTCTTATATTCCTCCAAATGCTCAAGCACCGTCCCCGTTCCTTTAATTACGCAAAACAGTGGCTCTTCGGCAATAAAACATGGCACCCCCGTACTGTGAGCCACCAATTCATTTATTTTTGGCAACAATGCTCCCCCGCCGGCTATTATAATTCCTTTATTCATTATATCGGCTGAAAGTTCTGGCGGCGTTTGCGACAAGACTTCTTTGGCGGCTTGAATAATTTCAGATAAAACATCAGAAATGGCTTCGTAAACTTCATTGCTTGATATTTTTATATTTCTTGGCAAACCTAAAATCAAATCTCGGCCCTGAATTTCCATATACTTTGGCTCTTTCTGGGGCAAAGCCGTGCCGACTTTTATTTTTATTTCTTCGGCTGATTGCGTGCCTATCGCCAAATTATATTTTCTTTTTATATATTCGGCAATAGCGGCATCTATTTTATCTCCCGCAACTCTTACGGAATGCGATGTTACAATGCCGCCCAAAGAAATTACCGCCACTTCAGAAGTTCCCCCGCCAATGTCAATTATCATGTGCCCAGAGCATGAGTTAATTGGTATGCCTGCTCCAATGGCGGCCAATATGGGTTCTTTGGCAACAAAAGCTTGCTTGGCGCCAGCCGATAAAGCGGCCTCAATTACCGCCCTTCTTTCTGTACTTGTAATTCCCGCGGGCACTGAAATTATTAACTCTGGTTTAAAAAGTTTGAAATTGGGGGTTGTTTTTGAAATGAAGTGGCGCATCATTGCTTGCGTCACTTTATAGTCGGCTATTACTCCGTCTTTCATTGGCCTGTAGACTTTAATGTCAGCCGGAGTTCTGCCTATCATTTCTTTTGCCGCTTCGCCTACTGCTAAAATCCGATTGTCAGACAAAGAAACAGCCACCACGGATGGTTCTGATAAAACAACTCCCTTGCCCCTTATGTAGACAAGCGAGTTGCAAGTGCCTAAGTCAATGGCTATTTTGTTGTTAAACATAGTTGAATGTTGTAATTGTTGTAATGATGTAAATGTTGTAATGGCCTACCTGATACGTTGTGATTTTTCCAATGCAATAAGTTTAAAATATTCTTCTCTTAGAATCTCATTTAATAAATCAACATCTTTTTCTGTAATAAAACTTTCTTGAATAGCAATTTTGAGACAGGCAACCACTTCTAGCAATGAGGATTTCGATCGATTAAGGTATGCGCAGAAATTCTTTGAAGTAGGTTGTCCCGATCCTTCTGCAATATTTAAAACTATGGAAGTCGCAGCTCTCTTTATCTGGTCAGCAAGAGCAAACATTTCATCTTTAGGAAAATTTTTAGTTACCTTATAAACTTCGTGAACAATTTTCATTCCCAGCTGCCAAACTTCTAAATCTTCAAATCTATAGTTTTTAAATTTAAAATCCGCCATACATTACAACAATTACAACATTTAGAACATTACAACCATTAAGCGCTTATGCGCTTAATGTCGGCGCCAAGGCGCTGAAGCCTCTCTTCTATCTTCTCATATCCTCTATCAATTTGGAAGACATTGTTTATAATTGTCTGACCTTCGGCCATTAAGCCGGCAACTACCAAAACCGCTCCCGCCCTTATATCCAAAGAGTCAACGCCCAATCCGCTTAATTTTTTTGGCCCAAAAACAAATGCTCTGTGCGGGTCAACCATCTCAATGTCGGCTCCCATTTTTCTTAATTCGTGAATATAGCTAAGACGGTTTTCATACAAGGGGTCATGGATAAGCGACTTACCATGGGCTTTTGTCAGTAAAGGTATTGTCATTGGCAACAAGTCGGTTGGAAAACCCGGATGAGGCAAAGCCTGCACTTTTGCAGAGTTTAAATTGGGCGAATGCCAGACGGTAATCTGATTTGACCCCTTTTCAAATTTAACGCCAATTTCTTCAAGCTTGTGCAAAAACATGTCAAGATAATCAAAGTCAACATTTTTTACAATAACTTTTCCCGGAGTTAAGGCGCCCATTACAATAAAAGTGCCTGCTTCCAAGTTGTCGGGAGCTACAGAGTGCGTACATCCATTTAATTTTTCCACTCCTTCAATTTCAATGGTGTGATTTCCCAATCCTTTTATTTTTGCTCCCATTGCCAAAAGCATTTTACCCAAATCCTGCACGGAAAGCTCGGCGGCCGCTCCCTTTATAACTGTCTTTCCTTTGGCTAAAACAGCGGCCATCATTAAAGCTTCCGTTGCAGTTGGGCTAAATTCCGACAAAATAATTTCTTTACCCGTTAAATCTCCTCTCTCAATGCTATAAACATCCCCTTCTTTTGTAATTTTCGCCCCCAATTTTTCCAGAGCTTTCAGTTGGGTGGTGATTGGCCGAAGTCCAATTACATCTCCGCCCGGAGCTGAAATTTTAAAACTATTTAATCTAGCCAAAAGCGAACCAAAAAATAATACTGAAATTCTGGTTTTTGAGACTTTGTCAAAATCAATATTTTCATGATTTATGGTTTCTGCCTTAAATCTTACTTTCCTTTCTGAAAGCCACTCAATTTTTACCCCAAGACTTTTTAAGACTTCTATCGTATTTTTTATGTCTTCAATTAACGGTAAATTGTCAATTATGCATTCTTGGTCAGTCAGCAAAACAGCGGCCAAGCAGGGCCCTGCCGCATTTTTTGATCCCCTCACCTCAATTTCTCCTTCCAGATTTTTGTTGCCATTAATTATAAATTTGTCCATTGCTTCACAGTAGCGATGCTAATATACTAATGAATACTAATTATACTAATTCGTTTCGCTATTCGTATTATTAGTAAATTCGTATATTGGTATCGATACTTGCTTTTAAATTATGCTTCATACTAATCCATTTTAACCCCGTTGTCAAACCCAAAAGTTTGACATTTAATATTAAAATTGTTAGCATATTTACAGTGTCCCAACCTTCTTGAGTCTTTTTTTGAAGGAGCGTATCAAGATTCTGCGTTTTGAAGGCAACCAACTGTTTTTTAACAAAGACCAAGTTGTCTGTTACGACAAATTTGGCAACAAACTCATCTTTGAGAAAAATCCGACATGGCAAGTCAAGAAGTAGAATTTGCCAAGCGCGGCACGCAGTCCCCCTGTTATCGTTCAACAGGGGGCTTTTTTATGAATAACACTCGTGTCCCAAAACTACGCTCCAGCGTACTTTTGGGACACGACAACTTTGACATATTTTATTTAAAAGTGATTGCAAGGGTGATTTGCAAGGTTTGATTTGCAAGGTCAAACCTTGCAATAAAACTCCTTTGTCAAACCCAAAAGTTTGACATAACTAAAACAAAATGATAGCGTACTAATGAAGTTTCGGACGTACCGAAACAGCAGCAGTTTGACAACCCGATCGGAGAATTTCCAATGAATCGCTACGATCTTGTGATCCAACTTGGATCACAAGTATAGTTCATTGACGGCCAGTATAAACTGGCACACCACACCCGAATGCGAACGGAAGCTTCGGCGCTCGTGCTCAAAAAAGGCATTTCGCCCTGCCTGATGATCTCGGGTGGCTCCAATTTTGGAGTCCGCTACGACGACCAGAACCTTCTGAAGCCGTCCGTCTTCACCTTCGCCGCGTTCGCTCACGCTGACTTCGTAAGGAAGTCCGAAGCCGCGGCCATCAAGGACGTCCTCGTCAATGAGTTCGGCCTCACCTCGCCGCAGATCTTCGCCGAAACACTTTCGGCAACCACAGAAGAAAACGCGGAGTTCGTGAAAATCATTCTCAAGCGCCGACCCATGTTCACCGGCAACGAGAGAATCGCGATCCTAACTCTCCTGTATCACATGGAAAAAGCTCTGTCAGCCTTCAAAAATGTGGGCCTGAAAGTTGAACCCCTTTTTGCCGAGAATGTGCTGGCGACTCGCCATGCGTTCGATCCGAGTTTAGACGAATTTGGCAAGGATAAAGTCAATAAGATCTGCGACTACTACAGCGCGCCCAAGGGCGGAAAGCAGTATGATGTCGAACAGATCCGACAACTTCTTACAGGGGGCAAAAGCTTGGCAGAAATGCTAAGCTAGACCCGCCACACCGATGTGATTTTTTAAGGGCCCAGCCGAAAGGTTTGGGCTTCTTTTTTTACTTTATCTTTATTTTGCCATACCATAATTTTCGCAGCTGCGAAAATTATGGTATGGCAAAAAGTTTGTAAAAATCATTGTGAAATAAGCAAAAAGATGATAGTATTCGCCCAATATGAACAAGAGAACCAGACTATTAATCCTTGGGGTTTGCGCCATTTTATTTTTACTAATAACCCCCTATACTATTTTGTATTCCCTTGGTTATAGGGTGGATTTTCAAAACTTCAAAATCGTGGAAACCGGCGGAATCTACATTAAAGCGCAACCCCAAAACATTAATGTTTCCGTAGATTATAAAATAGAAACTAAAACCAGCCTGTTTTCAAATTCGGTTTTTATACAAAATCTTACACCAAAAAGTTACCAGATATTGCTTAGAAAAGACGGCTACTACGACTATCTAAAAAGCATGGAGATAAAAGAAAGAGAGGTTACAAAATTAGAAAATGTTATTTTATTTAAAAATAAAATCGGCTTTGATTTGCTTTTAGCCGATGCCGATTATTTTTCAATTTCTAAAGACAATAATACTTTGTTGTCGGCAAAAGTTGAAAAAGACAAAATAACTATTATAATACTCAATTTACAAAATTCAGATAAAAAAGAGCTGTCTTTGCCCATCAAAAATTCTGTGGTAAAAAATGTTGTTTGGTCTTTTGATCCAAGCGTGGCGATAGTGCAAACAAGCAACGATTATTTTATTGCAGATTTTTCTAAATTAAATCCCACTGTCGCTGATTTTTTAAAAAACGCCGAAGAAATTTCTTTTAACCCGCAAAACTCCCAAGAAATATTTTATATAAAAAATAAAAATATTTATTCTAATCTAAAAAAACTTCCTGTGATAGAAAACGCCGTCTCATATAAAATAGAGGGGCAAAATATTACATGGCTTTCTTTTGACGGATTTTTGCATAACTCAAGCCTTGCGGTAATTTCTAAAAACAAAATAAATTCAAAAATTTTGCCTATAAAAGAAACTGGCGCCTACCAAATAATTTTTACCGAAGGAAAAACTCTTATAAAAGAAAATAAATCATTGATGGTTTTTAACGCAAAAACCGGCGCTTTTGAAATTTTTGACAATCAAGTTGAAGATTTTAAAATTTCACCCAATGGACAGAAGTTAATTTATCACAATGGCGCAGATATGATGCTCTCTTTTATAAACAACCAAAAGCCTGAAAAAATAATCATCAATAAGTTTTCAGAAAATATAAGAAATGTCCACTGGATTAATGACGACTACATTATTTTTGTTTTAGGAGATAAAATAGTAATTTCAGAGACTGACTATAGGGGCAATGTCAATCTGATAAAACTGCCTAACGAAATCTCTTTATCTGATTTAGACAGTAAAACAATTGCAATAAAAAACCCCGATATTTTATTAAATTCACAGAATAAAAAGTTGTATATTTTAACTGAAAACAGCCTTCTGGTTTCAGAAAAATTGATACCGTAGTTCATAAAACTTGGATATTGAAGCTTGAAACTTAAAATAACAAAAATCCCCGCGAGAGAGTGCGGGGATTTTTGTTATCTTTTTGCCCACTGGGGGGCTTTTCTTGCTCGCTTTAATCCGAATTTCTTTCTTTCTCTCATTCTTGGATCTCTTGTTAAATAGCCTACTTTTCTCAACCTCTTTTTAAAATTATTATTAAAATCCACCAAAACTCTGGCTGTTCCGTGCCTTACGGCTTCGGCTTGAGCATTCCGACCTCCGCCGCTTACCAAGACTGTTACTTTGAACTTATCAAGACACTTCATCTTCCGCATAGAAGCAGTCACTGTTTGCTGGTCTTCAACTACCGGAAAATATTCTTGATATGGCTTTCCGTTCACCAAAAACTGCTTCTCTCCCCTAGTAAAAAGACGCACGCGGGCAACCGCAGTTTTTCTGCGCCCCACTGCTTCATAATATTTATCCGGCTTTGAAGCCACTTCTTTTTCCGTTATAAAACCGGCCTGATCTTCATCTGCTTTATTTAAAATTTCCTTTTTTGGCTCTTGCTTTTCTTTTTTTGCTTTTTCCATTTCTATTTTACAAACTTTAATCTTTTTATTTGCCGCGCCCTTAATTTATTCTTTGCCAGCATGCCTATGACCGCTTTTTTTAAAATTTCTGAATAGCCCTTTTTAGCAACCACTTCTTTCATTGTCGGCTTTTTTAAACCCCCCAGCCATAAAGAATGCCTGTAGTAAATTTTTTCATCAAATTTCTTGCCGGTGATTTTCATTTTATCAACATTTTTTATTAAAACAAAATCTCCAATATCTTTGTAGGGCGCAAAGCCAATCTTATTTTTCCCCCGCAATAAAACAGCCACTTGGGCTGCAAGCTTTCCTAAAACCTTGCCTGTTGCATCAATAATATGTTGTTCTCGCTTAATAATTTCCATAGATTTAAAATATAGAAGCCAAAAAAGTATAATCACTTGTAGCCGTATTCTATCTTTCTATCTTTCTATATTTCTATATTTCTAATTTATATTTTCTTAGTCTTTGATTAATTCTATAATCGCCATTCTCGCGCTATCTGACTTCCTTGCCCCCAATTTGGCAATTCTTGTATAGCCGCCCTGGCGACCGAGGTATTGCGGAGCGATTTCTTCAATTAACTTTTTGGTTATTTGGGGAGCAAGCTTGCTTGCCAGAATTCTTCTGTTTGCAAGAGAATTGTCTTTTGCCCTAGTAATATATCTTTCGGCTTCTCTTTTTAGTATTTTAGCCTTGGCTTCAGTAGTTTTTATTTTCCCATGCAAAAAAAGCGCGGTAGCCAATGATTTAAACATTGCGTCCCTCTGGTTTCTTGGTCTTGAAAATGTTTTGCCTTTTTTATTTCTTTTTCGCATATGCGTCTGCTCGTTGATTACTCGCCCTTTAATTCTAAATTCAACTTCTTTAATTTCTTTTTTATCTCCGAAATTGCTTTGTCTCCCATTCCTTCCAATTTTAAAAGGGCTTTTTCTGATTTCCTTAAGATGCCCCCCACTGTCTTTATGTTATTTGAAACCAAAGCATTTAGTGTTCTTGTGGAAAATTTTAAATCTTCAATTACTTTTTTTGACGGATCGGATTCTGCCGTTTCCTGCAACTCTTCCTTGGTGGAAACCAGACCCTGTCCAAAAAGCAATGTGAAGTGCTTTATTAAAATATCGCAAGCTTGGTAAAAAGCTTCTTCTGGCATTATAGTTCCGTCGGTTTCAATTTCTAAAGATAATTTATCAAAGTCCGTCCTTTCGCCAACTCTCATATTCTCAACATTAAAGTTGACATTTTTGATGGGTGTAAAAATGGCGTCCAAAGCGATAGCTCCGATTTCCGCCCTGCTTTGAGCGCCTCCCTCCTCTTTTTTAATTTTTCTGTGTTCTTTGGGCTCATACCCAATCCCCTTTTCAATTGTAATTTCCATGTTTAGCTCTGTTTTTTTGTCGGTAATTGTGGCTATGTGAAGCTCTGGATTAGCCAGTTCAACTTGCGGAGATTTTTTAAAATCAGAGCCTTTAACTTCCTTTTCCCCTTTTACAAAAAGTTCTAATGTTTGCGTTTGGCCTTCATGTATTTTAAACCTCAAATTCTTGATATTTAAAATTATCATTATGACATCTTCCAAAACTCCCGGTATGATTGAAAATTCGTGGGCAACTCCTTTAATTTTTACTTCCGTAACCGCGACGCCATCTAAAGAAGAAATCAGAACCCTCCTTAAGGCGCTGCCAATCGTAACGCCGTATCCGGGATATAATCCCTGAATTTCAAATGTAGCCTTATTATTGTTTTTCTTTAGCACCTTTGGCGCTTGGGGAAAAGAAATCATAGTATTTTATCAAAGAATAACGAATCAGTTGCGAATTTACGAATCGAAAGTTTCGTTATTCGTAAATTCGGAATAAATTCGCAGATTCAATGATTATATTATCTTGAATAAAACTCAAATATCAATGATATTTCTACTGGCACATTGGCCTCTGTTAAACTTGGCTCGCCTGTAACTTTTCCCTCATATTTTTCTTTTTCAACCGAAAGCCACGAAGGAATTTGAGCTTTGTTTATTTCTTTTGCCAAGTTTTCAAAAACCATTTTCTTTTTCTTTGATTCTTTTATTAAAATTACATCTCCTCTTTTGACCTTAAAAGAAGGAATATTAACCGGCTTTCCGTTAACTAAAAAATAAGAATGGCTGACCAATTGCCTTGAATGCGGCCTTGACTTGGCAAAACCAAGCCTGAAAATAACATTATCAAGCCTTTTTTCCAAGTTTTTAACAAGTTCTTCCGAAACATTTTCAACTCTCTGCATTTTTTCCAAAGCCTCTTTGACATATCTTTTGCACTGCTTTTCGGATAAACCATATAATTTTTTTAAAACTTGTTTCTCTTGTAAAGACTTTTTATATTCCGAAACGGCGCTTTTTCTTTTCTTTCTTTCTTGCGGAGCGGCAAAACCCTGTCCAGCCATTAGTGGGTTTCTTGTCCCTGTCTGCGAATTTTTTTTTGCGGCTTGATTTACCATTATTTGGGAAAATAGAAAGCAGAAAGATAGAAAATAAAAGCAGGTTTTTCTTATTCTATATTTCTATATTTCTAGATTCTCGCTATACGCGCCGTACTTTCTTCGGACTTACTCCGTTATGGGGAATTGGCGTAACGTCTTTTATTGAAACAATATTCAAACCTTGGTTGACCAAAGTCCTTATGGCTGATTCCCTGCCCGCTCCAATCCCTTTTATAAAAACATCTAATTTTTCAACGCCTAATTTTTTGCAGGCATTAGCTATATTTTCTGAAACCCTTGAAGCGGCAAAAGAAGTTGATTTTTTTGTGCCTTTAAAACCCACTGCTCCGGCTGATTTTGACGATAAAACATTGCCTCTGTTGTCTGTCAGTGTAACTATCGTGTTGTTATAAGAAGATGAAACATAAACCCTGCCCGATTGCACTTTGCCGGCTGATTTTACCTTAACCTCCTTTTTCACAGAAGCCTCAATTTTGTCAGCTTCTTTTAAAACTTCTTCTTGACTTGTTTGTGCGAGTTGTTTTTTTCCCATGTTAATTTACTTCGTAAATTACGAATTAACACGAATTAAGCCTATTGGTCACGAATGTATACGAATTCGTGTTGATTCGTTGAGTAATTCGTTTTATTCGTTTTTACTACGTTGGGCTTGCGGCTGGTTTTCTTCCAGAACCCATGGTCTTTCTCACGTTTCCCCTTACTGTCCTTGTATTTGTTTTAGTCCTCTGACCTCTTACGGGCAGTTTTTTTAAATGCCTTAAACCTCTCCATGACCCAATGTCTTTTAATCTTTTTACATTAACCATCACCTGCCTTCGCAAGTCTCCTTCAATTTTATGGTTCTTTTCAATGTATTCTTTTAAATTATTTATTTCTTGGGGAGTCAAGTCTTTGGCTTTTTTATTAAAATCTATGCCAACTTTTTGCAGAATTACTTTACCCAAAGAATCCCCTATTCCGTAAATATAGGTTATGGCTACTTGTATTCTTTTATTTTCTGGGATGGTTACCCCTGCTATTCGCGGCATGTTAATTTACTTTGTAAATTACGAATAATCACGAATACTTAACGAATTTTCACGAATGCGCGAATTCGTGATTCGTGTTTATTCGTTCGTCAATTCGTGGGAATTCGTATTCAGGGCTTTAACCCTGACGTTGTTTATGTTTTGGGTTTTTTTTGCAAATTACATAAAGCTTGCCTTGTCTTTTTACAATCTGGCAATCTTTACACATTTTTTTAATTGATGGCCTAACTTTCATATACGCTTCGCGTATCGATGCCAATAGTGATGAGCGAGGGAGGAATGGGAAAATTTATTTTCCCAATCCGACCGAGCGATTCATTATATGCCTTGCATATATACATTGCATATATACAAATGATACCAATTATACTAATCAAAATACTAATTTTAGTAAATTTGTATCATTAGTAAATTAGTATATTCGCATCGATACTCTACATTATTTCAACCTATATGTAATCCTCCCCTTTTTATTATCATAGGGGGTAAACTCCATAGTCACCTTATCTCCGGGCAGTATTTTAATCCTATTTAATCGCATTTTTCCAGATAAAAATCCTGTAACTTCGGTGCCATCTTCCAGCAAAACCTTAAAAAAAGCATTGGGCAATGCTTCCTGCACCCTACCCTCTTTTTTAATAACCTTTTCAATCTTTGGCAAAATTGGCTCCGCCGGATTTGTCGGCTTATTTGCGCTATTATCTATTTCCATTAAGTAATTAGAATATTAACAAATATATGTATTTTAGTCAACATTATTGTGTACTATACCAAAGAATGACCCAATAAAAAAGCCCACCCATGAAGACGAACAAAAAGTAAAGAGATTTGTCGGGGGCGGACGACGATAATCGGGGCAAAACCTGTTGTAGAGCCGGTTGAAGTTCACTGCACAAATGTGAGTGTTTAAAACATAAAAGCGCGCATGTCAAAAAACTCCCTGTCCCAAAACTACGCTGGAGCGTATTTTTGGGACACATCCCCGCAACCATTCAAGCTTAGACACAAATTATACACCGCAACCATTCAAGCTTAGAAACAAATTATACA
>CAYJVF010000003.1:19343-21261 GCA_964373565.1 uncultured Candidatus Saccharibacteria bacterium | reverse complement strand
AATATGAAATCTAGCGGGGTTTCCCCTTCGCAGGTGCAAGTCCTGCCGCGCCCACAAAATTTCGCACTTCGAAATTTTAGTAATAAGTAACTCGTTATTAGCAATGAGACAAATTATCTGAAGTCTAATAACTGAAAACTAATTACTATTTTGGCAAAGCCAAAATTTGCCGATGTAGCTCAGTGGCAGAGCATCTCCATGGTGGGTCGCAAACCCCGCCCATTATTAAAGTAATTTAATAGTGAATCCCGAATTACGGTTAATATCCGTAGTACCACGTACTAGTAGGTGGTACTAAAGGACAAGACCGTGGCGACTAAAATCGCCCGAACGACTGACAAGGGTCCGCCTCTGGCGGAAAGATACAGTCTAGCCCTCCTATATTATAGAAGTGGAGGTGTAAGCGAAGGAGAAGGTCGAGAGTTCAATCCTCTCCATCGGCTCAAACATTAGATTAAAGATTAAAGTTGAAAGATTAAAGTTTCGTTTCTTAAATCTTAAATCATAAATCTTAAATCATCGTCTATGCCAAGCAAAAAACCATTTTTAAAAATCCAGTGCACGGTTTGCAAAAATATAAATTATTTTACCAAAAAATCCAAGGGATTGGCTTTGGTTGAAAAAAAATTGGAAATGTCAAAGTTTTGCAATACCTGCAAAAAACACACTCCGCACAAGGAGGGTCGTGGAAAGGCATAAATAAAATAGGGAAGCCGTGTTTTAATGAAGATGGTATTAAGTAAAGTCGCCTCTTTTTACTTTCTCCTATTGACATACACTCTTAGATTTTTATATTATTAAAGCAGATGAACAGACTGCCATCAAAAGTTAAAATAATAGCAATATCCGTCTTAGCCGGATTTTTGTTGTCCTCGGTTACAGCTTTTGCGGTAACTTTGCCCAATCAGGCAAACTCACAAAGTAAACCAGCCAAAACAAGACTTCAAGACGCAAAACTTAAAAACTGTCAGGCAAAAGAGAATGGCATTAAAAAGAGGTCAACTCAATTAGCAAATTTAGCTAAGAATATGCAGGAAAAATTTGATGCGACAGCAAAAAGGGTTCAAGATTACTACACTAACACCGTAGTTCCTTCGGGGAGAACTGTTGCCGAATACGATAACTTAATCACAGATATTCAAACAAAAAAGACAGTTATCCAAACTGCCATTACTAATGTACAAAATAACTTTAGCGATTTCTCATGCACTTCAGACGACCCCAAGGGGACAATGACTCAATTTAGAGAGGACATGCAGGCAGTCAAGCAAGCCCTAAAAAATTACAGAACTTCAATTAAAAACTTAATCGTTGCAGTTCGCTCGCCCTGGTTTCCAAAGAATCAGTAATTTTTATCATGGACTATAATAATCAAAAAAGTTATTCAACTAAAAAGAACCTGTGGAAGTGGATACTTTTGTATGTTGTAGTAGGTGTTGTCGCCTATGGTCTGATTTATTATTTCTTTTTTGCAGGCAGAGGGGGATATAATTATAATACCCAGCAATATAATAATTACGAACAGACAACATCTGCCATTAAAAGCGACCAAGACTTAATGTCGGCTTCTGAAAGCCTTGATGCCGCCGATGTTAACCAGATAGATAGCGGATTAAATCAAAATGAGATTGATGCTAATGCGTTTTAATATCGTTACATTGGTTGTAAACTTATAAAAATTTTAGTCTGATTAATAAAAATAGAAGTCCTCTCCGCTATGCGGCGAGGACTTCTATTATTTTGGGACAGGCTCGGGTCGCGCTCGAGCTTGTTTTTTTTGCGCACTACCCTTCATAGAAGCGGAAAATAGTGATATGATTGATGAATATTATTAAATTTTTTAAAATTATGCTTTCAAAAGTACAAAAAGTTTGGTTGTGGATTTTCGGCGCTATGTTCGTAGTGCCGGAGGTGTTGT
>CAYJVF010000003.1:0-19243 GCA_964373565.1 uncultured Candidatus Saccharibacteria bacterium | reverse complement strand
CGCCGCTACGATTGTTATAGATAATTTTAACTCTTATTCAAAAGGCTATTTAAATGGACAAGGAAGTTGGTTAGCTGGCAGTACAGAAGTATTTGTTCAAGATAATATCGTGAACGAAGGCACAAAAGCAATTCGTGTACATAGTTCTAGTGCAGTTAAGAAGGGAAGTTTGGTAAATGATGGCATTCAAACTGCAAGCTTTGCAAGGGCAAACGCAAATCAGCCTGGCACTTTTCATTTTTACCTGAAAGAGGGCAATAAGGTTATTGTTGATGTATATACTGGGCCCACGGGTAAGTTTTTTTATTATGACGGAGACTTGGAAAATTACATTGGATTTGGTGGACCCGGGATTACTTTAAGAAGTGATGGATGGCGGGCTATTCAGATACAATGGAGAAGTTCTGACCATAAGGTAAGGTATAATATTGACGGCGCAAGTTGGACAAATTGGACTACCCCGATTGCCGATTGGAACGCCGGATTAGATACGGTAGAAATTTCAGCGCTTAATGTAATATATTTTGACACCTTTGAGGAAAACCCATTCGTTGAAAAATTAACGCCAGTTTTAATTGTGCCGGGTGTAACGGGAACAGAAATAAAGAGTCAAGATAATTTACTATGGGCCAATTTAGGGCAAATGTCTATTGATATCGATGATAATTTTATGGATCCTTTAAAATTTAATCAAAACTTGACTCCATTATATTCTAATTTATCGCTAGGGGGAGTGATAAAAAAATTAGAAACAGCTATTGGTTTAATAGATTTCGATTACTCCGAAGCGCTTATAACCGAACTCAAAAACCAAGGCTACGTAGAAAATGAAAATATATTTACTTTTCCCTACGATTGGAGATATGGGGTGTCGGGACAATTTTCTGATGGGACAAATAATGTTGACCTATTAAAACAGAAAATAGAAAACATTTTGACTCAAACAGGGGCCTCTGAAGTTGATATAGTTGCCCATAGCATGGGCGGGCTTTTGGTAAAAAAATTAGTAATGGACAACTCAGGCAATCACAATATTGGAAAATCAGTTTTTGTTGGCGTCCCCAATACCGGAGCCCCGGAAGCCGTAAAAACACTTTTGCAGGGCGATAATCTTGGAATTCCGTGGCTATCGCAAAATAAAATAAAAGAAATTTCAGAAAATATGCCCTCTATTTATGATCTTTTGCCCAGTCAGCAGTATTACGACAACAAAGGAAGTTATGTTGAAGTTATTGATTACGGGAATTTTCCGGGCTTTAACCCCATAGTTAAAAATTTAAACCAAAGCGAAACACAAAGTTTTTTAATAAATGACCACAATTTAAATTATTCAGCACAGGTAAATTCTACGAATCTGCATAGTCAAAGTTTTGATAATTTTGACTTAAGAAATGCGGGCGTTGACCTTTACTCAATTAATGGATGTAAAAAAGCCACCATCAGCAAGATTACTGAAAGCAAGCGCAAAAATATTTTCGGCCAAAGTTTTATAGAATACAAAAATTTAAAATATACACCGGGTGATGGGACGGTCCCATTGGAAAGCGCCACGAATTTACCGATAAGTCAGGAAAATAAGTATTACGCTTTGGTTGCAGAACACGGAAGAATGTTGAGTCAAGACGGAATTCGCCAGCAGATTGTGAATATTTTAAAAGGCGGCGAACTTTCTGTCAGCAATCAAGTAATCAGCCAAGACATAGGCGACTGCCAATTAAACGGGAAGGCCATTTCTGTTTTTAGTCCGATAGATGTTTTGGTTAAAGACCAAGATGACAATAAATTAGGTTTGGCAGAAGACGGAAGCATTATAAATGAAATTCCCAATGCCAATTTTGAAATTTTAGGCGAGCACAAATTTATTTATCTGCCTACGCAAGAGGGGCAGGTTTATGATATTGATATAGACGGCACAGGTAGCGGTTTTTTCACAATTAAAAACCAAGATATTGAAAACGGGCAAGTTGTAAAAACCGAAGTTTTTAGCGGCTTACAGGCTACGGAAAGTTTAACTGGCCAAATGATTTTTGAAGATGACGGAACTTCTTTGATTTTACAAGATACGGAAGAATTGCCAGAAAAAATTTCACCTTCTTCCGTGGTTAACGCAAATCAATCAGAAGATTTGCTGTCGCCTATTTCAAACGTAAATTTAACTGGCGCAAAGGGGCAGGAGGGTTTTTACAGAAGCGATGTGGTTTTGGAAGTTAATTCCAGCGACCAAGTCGTAATAGGGCAGGAAAACCAAACATCGGGAGTTTTAAATATTCATTATAATTTAGACAATTCGGGTTGGCAGAAAACAGAAGAAAACTACTTAAACCTTAAAATTTCAAAAGAGGGGAGTCATGATATTTCATTTTTTGCAACAGATAATGCGGGCAATTCAGAGCAAACGCAAAATATAAATTTTACAATAGACAAAACTTCGCCCGAAGCAATAATTCAGTTTGACCAGAAAAAAAATAAATTTTTATTTTCAGGAATAGATAATATTTCAGGCGGTGGACTGCTTTCCGTATTAGAGCAAAGTAATCTTATAAAAATTACAGACCAGGCGGGAAATTACATTAGTCTTTATTTTTCTCAAAAAAATTCCACCAATCTTATGTTAACGGAAAAAAATCCGATAAAATACAATGGTTTGCAGAATAATAGCGGCGCAGTACAAGTAAAATATACTTGGTCAACTGATAGAAGTAATAATCTTACAAAAATTTTCCAGTATGCCAAATCAGGAGTTGCTTTCATTTCTTTGAATTATAATAATAGACAAACGAAAGTTTCAGGTTTAGATTCTTCTTCTGTAAAAATATCTGAAAAATTTAACGGCTTAAAGCCAATGGTAATTACTACAAATAAAGGAACGCTAAACTGGAACTACTAAACTATTTTATTCTATAATTTTATAAAAAATGGGCCCCCAAGGCTCTGAATTACGAAACTCTTTCGTAATTCAGAGCCTTGGGGCCCCTTTTTAAATGTCCTAACAAGTTTAGGGCATTTTTAGTAGGACAAGTTAAATTATCCTAAGGACATTTATTTTACTAATAGATATTTATATTTCTTTGAATTACGAAATGCTTTCGAGGTATTTTCTCTAAATTTTGAGGTAGAAATTTGATAGAATTTATAGCCGTAGCCAAAGGCTACGGATAGAAATTATTGCGAATTTATAACCAAAATTTGGTTAAGACGCGAGCGAGGCCGGCTTTGCCGGATCGCCCGTCTCAGAAAAGACCCGAAACTTGCTTTCCAAAGGGCATTTCGTAATTCAAAGATATTTATAAATTCGTAAATTAAAAGTTTTAAATTAGGCAATTTGATTTTTTAAAATAGTGTGTTTTGGCAGTAGGAAATTTGATAGGAAAATTATCCACATATTATCCACATTTTTGGCTATTGTCAGGCTTGCATTGATTATTTCAAAAATCATATAATGTCATATTAAATCATTTTAAAAAATAATTAGATTTAAAACTTAAGAAGGGACAAAAAGTAAAAAAGGTAATGACCTATCTATCAGAAAAAGTAATTGATTAATAATTTCCTTTATTAACTATGGGAAATTATTAATCAATTACCATTAATTACCTTGAATTACGAAATGCTTTCATGGGATTTCCTCCAAATTTCGAGATGAGATTTTGATAGAATTTTTAGGCGTAGCCAAAGGCTACGGATAAAAATTATAGCAAAATATCAGCCGAAATTTGAAGGAAAGACCTGAAATTCGCAGTTATTCTGGCATTTCGTAATTCAAGGTAATTAGGTCGACTGATGATAAATAGGTTATTTGTGATAATAAAAATTAATTTTCCTAACTAAAAAGACGTTAAAAAACTTATTAGTTGGGAGACAAAAAGTAAAACATGAATCAATTAATTAAAATTAATAAAACATTCTTAATCGCTTTAAGCACTGTTTTATTTGTTTCTTTGTTTGCGGCAGGAAACGCTTCAGCCGCTTTTTGGGCAATCAACGAAAACACTGGATTTGATTCTACAAATAAGTCAGAGGCAAAAGAAAAAGACGAATTTACCCAGACCAATGTTAATACGGAATCTTTAACCAATGATTTAGATGTTGATACCGAAACCGGCGACAACGCATCTGACTACAATACCGGAAGCGGTTCAACCGACTCTGGTCTTATCAGTGTTTTAGGCGGGTTTTTTAACGAATTCAATTTGAATGTTTCTAGTCACACAAATAGCTGGTGGAGCCAAATGATTGGAGCCAAAAACGACACAACCGGAGCTTTGTCTGACAATAAGGCAGAGTCTAAATACGAAAGCGAAGTTGATGTTGTTAACACAAACGACGCAAACTTTGACAACGACATTAAAGTTGAAGCAGAAACCGGCGAAAACACAGCCAGTTATAACACTGGCGACGGAGAAGTTGACAGCGGAAAAGCTACTTCTAAAACTTCAGAAATTAATACGGCCAACGGCAATAGTTTTATTTCAAAGGGTGGTTCGATTAGCGCGCTTTTTACAAGCTTGGCTAAAAACATGACTACCGGCTATAGTTCAGACAATAAATCAAAAGCAGAAGCCAAAATAGAAGTTGATGTTGTTAACACAAACAAAGCTCTTTTTGATAATTGGTCAAAAACCGAAGTAGAAACCGGTGAAAACACAGCCAGCTATAATACGGGCGACGGAGAAGTTGACAGCGGAAACGCTGAAGGCGAGATAGAAATTGTCAATGACGCCAATGGCAATGTTGTTGAAGTAAGCATTAATGGCTCTGATGACAGCTCTTTAGATGCTGAAAACGATACCACAGGAGCAGAGTCAGATAATGAAGCCAAAACAAAGCTAGAAAACGAAATTACGGTTACGAGCGTCAATAGCGCAGATTTTGACAACGATGCCGAAGTTGAAGCAGAAACCGGCGAAAACACATCCAGCTACAATACTGGCATGGGTAGTGTTGATTCAGGAAACGCAAAAGGAAAAGTAATGATTGACAACGGTTCAATCTTCAATAACAACGACACCAAATTGTCATTTGGAGCCGGAATGTTTAACTTAATGGCTAAAAACATGACCACTGGATTTGATTCTACAAATAAGTCAGAGGCCAAAGTTGAAAACGAAGCTACTGTAACCAATGTTAATGGAGCAGAGGTTACTAACGATGCCAAAGTTGAATTAGAAACTGGCGACAACGAAGCCAGCTACAACACTGGTTTAGGCGACATTGAAACGGGAGATGCCGATGCGGTAGTAGGTATTACCAACGACCTTAATGTCAATACGACAAATATTGACTGGGCGCCTGCCGGAGAACTTGTTGTGGGCAATGACACCACCGGAGCAGAATCAAAAAATGAAGCAGAGGCCAAAGTTGAAAATGAGGTAACAATTACCAATGTTAACTCAAGCACCTTGACTAATACTTCTAAAGTTGAAACAAATACCGGCGACAATACTTCAAGCTACAACACTGGTTCAGGTAAAACTGAAACAGGAAATTCATCGGTCATATTCGGTTTCATTAACAATGGAAACGGAAACTTCACAATGATTAAATAGTTCGTTTAATCTAATTGTTGAGTCGGTTAGAATCCGTGCCAAAGGCACGGATTCTGCCGCAACAAGATTATTTAGTCTTGTTGCGGCAGAAAACATTCTGCCAAGTCATTGAATAAGTTAGTATTTGGTATAATTTTCCTTCGTAAAATAAAGCGATATTAAAAGTTTTTTAATAAATGCCACTAAGTAGGAAATTAAATAGTTTTTTAAAAAAGGGAGCTAAAGTATTTTTAGTGTTCTCTTTTTTATTTTATTCAATTTTTCCCTACCCGGCTGTGTTATTTGCCAATGCTTCAGAAGAACAGCCAGCAGATTTACCATCTCAAGCAACCGACGAATCATCGCAATTGCAAGAAGCCGTTTCTAGTGAAAGTCCTACGGACACTGCCTTAGAACCCGTTGATAATTCTAGTTCCTCTGGTTTGGAATCGGGATTTCCAACAGGTTCTGAAGAGACAAATGCTCCTGCCGGCCAGTCAACTCAAGAAAATCAAGAAAACCCAGTTATAACAAGCAGTGAAAATGTTGTAGACGGCGCAAGTGAAAATGAAGCCCCTGCCGCAACAACGAATGATTCTGTCGTTTCTCAAAATTCCCAAACAACACCGGAGCAACCAGCCGGCTCTATTAGCAAAACAATTCCCGGAGATCCGGCCGCGACTAATTTTAGTACGGGAGCAGATTCTTCAAATTCATCTGAAACCAATGTAGCTAATACGAAAAATATAACTAACACAAACAACGCGGTTGCCTATAATGACGCTTACTTGAAGTCAGAAACTGGCAATAATAACGCCAGTTACAATAGCGGTTCTGGAATAATTACCACGGAAAAAGCCGATGGAAGAGGAGAGCTTGTCAATATAATTAACAATAATATTGTTAATATTAATCCGGCAGAAACAGGCCCGATTAATGTTGGGAATGAAAACACCGGCGCCAATTCAGAAAACAAAGCGGTTGTTAATATAACCAACGAGACCGTAATTAAAAACATTAATAATTCAGACACTATAAATCGTGTAAAAGCAGATGTTATTTCGGGAAGAAATAACACAAATTTCAACACCGGACACGGAATTATTTTAAGCGGACAGGCAAATTTAGGGCTAAACTTTATGACTCTGGCCAATACCAATTTTACCGGAGTTAATAATTTATATGCAGATATGCAGAATATTTTCGGCAACCATATGGGCAATGTTGATTTTAACCCTGCTAAATTAAGCACTCCCCAGTTAAAGCAAGCTCTTATTAATGCCGGAAACCAAAATACGGGCGCCGGGTCTGTAAATAGCGCAATTGTAAATGTTAACGATCAGACAACCATTACCAACAACAACAATGGAAAAATTCAAAACGAAATTACGGCAAATATAATAAGCGGGCAGAATAAATCCAGCAATAACACCGGTACGGGTTCTATTGCCACGGGGAATGTGCAGTCTTCTGTTAATGTGATGAATTTTTTAAATGCAAACATCACGGCTTCTAATTTTTGGTTAAAATCTTTTAATGTTTTTGGCAATTGGTTTGGCAATATAAACCTTCCTAAAATGCCAAACCCCAACCTTTCAATATCTCCTTTTAACGGCGACATTGCGGGGTCTAATAGTCAAACGGGCGCTGGTTCAGAAAATTCAGCTACAATAGATGTCAATAATGAATTTGATGAAACAAACATTAATGTAGCCGAAATTTCAAATAATTTTTATTCAAAGGCCAATACGGGGAATAATCAAACTTCTTACAATAATGGTTCGGGAGCCATAAAATACGGCAGCGCAGACGCTCAAACAAATACTGCCAATGTGGCAGATATAAATATTACGGGGGATGCATGGTGGATTTTAATAGTTAATAAATTTGGAAATTGGTCTGGAACTACCATTGGTTCTCCATCAGACATGGTTGTAAATTCTGATTCCAATGCCATTGTCCTATCTCCCCAAAATAGCGGTATAAATATAAAAAATGACACAACCGGTCCGCAATCCAACAATTCAGCCGGTGTTAACATTAATAATGGTACGGACATTTCCAATGAAAATAACGCAAAAATTATTAACGAGGTGTCGGTTATAGCAATCAGCGGAGAAAACGAAGCCCAATATAACTTAGGACATGGCTTTATAGAGGCTGGTGATATAAAAAGCGTAATTAACGCGGTCAATGTTGCCAATGTTAATGTAAATGTAGGCAATATGCTTATTGCGGTGGTGAATGTTTTTGGAAATTGGTCTGGAAATATTGTGTTTAATAATGGTTCTTTGCCGCAATTAAGTAATTTTTCATCTTTAACCGGTTCTGACGCTGGTTCTGGAAGCTCTGCAACTACAACGGCTTCAAATGGAAGTACGGGAGCTACATCGCAAAATAATTCTTTAACTAATTCAAACACAAACGTTAATGTTGGTAATACCAATAAATCCACAGACAATAATACTTCTTCAACAACTTCTTCTTCGGGGCTAAACGGCGCTAATTACAATACTGGCTCTGGAATTGTTACAACAGGTATCGCTGACGCCGCTTCAAAAATTTTCAATCAGTCAAATAACAATAAGGTGAACATTGGCCAAATAGATTGCGGAAATCTTGCTTCGGTTAATCAAAGCACAGGGGCGGGTTCTAAAAATAATTCTGTAGCTGAAAGCGCCTGTAATATTGGTGTAAGTAATAATAATGATTCAGAGAATAATAATAATGTGGTTATTAATAATTCAACTGGAGGCAATACGGCAAGTTATAATACGGGAAATGGCGTAGTAGATACTAGTTGGGTTAATACATTTGTTCAACTTTATAACGAAAGCAATGACAACCAAATTACCGTTGGGCAAGTAGAAGAAATAATTGACAATGGCGGTAATGGCGATGACCAAACAGGCAGTGGAAATGGAAGCGGTAGTAGTGGAGATGAAAATAATGGCGGCCAAGATAATGGCAATGATACAGATAATGGAAATGACAGTTCGGGCGGCAATACTGAAGGTAGCGGTTCAAGTGGCCAAAGCGGTTCTGGCTCTGGCGCTTCAGGCGGCGATAGCGGCGCAAGTGGCGGCAGTGGCGTTAGCGGCGGAGTTTCCGGAGGCGGAGGCGGAGGCGGAGGTGATAATGAAGTCATAAGAAGACCCATATCAAATAATCAGATTTCGCAAACTAATAGCGTAGGATCTGGCACAGATTGTTCTAATAATAAAAAAGGGGATATAAATTGCGATGGCAAGGTTAATATATATGACTTGTCTATATTAATGGCAAATTGGGCAAAAAAGTTTAAAGATAAGAGAGCTGACCTAACTAAAGACGGCAAAGTTGACTTTTATGACCTATCTATTATAATGGCCAATTGGACTAAGTCCTCTAGTTTAGCCTCCAGATAGACCATAATGAAAAAAATAATATTGATAGCGGTCTTATTGACTTTAATTGTCCCATCATCCGCCCTTGCCGAGCAAAAGGCGGTTTTGTATTTTTCCCAAGCAGGTACTAACTATTCTGTCGGGCAAAGTTTTAGTGTAATTGTTATGGCAGACCCCAAGGGCGAGGTAATTGATACGGTAAAAGCGGTAATTAATTTTTCTAAAGATAATTTAGAAGTTAAAAGTATTGTTTTAAATCAAGTTTTTTCAGTAGCCGACCCGGAAAGTTTTTATAATAATTTACAGGGCGTTATATCTTATGCGGCTGGAACTCCGGGCAGTACTTTGCAATTATCTCAATTTGCAACAATAACATTTAGAGCCAAAAAAGCCGGACAGGCTAGTATATCTTTTGACAACCAATCGGTTGTTTTAAATGGGGGGGTCAATGTTTTAGACGGTTTTGGACAACCTTTATCAATTAATATTTCAGAAGTTGCATCTGCGCCGGTTGTAAATCCCGCGCCATCTGAAATAATGCCAACTCAAAATAAAGTTTCAAAATCTGCCGAGAATTCAGATTCTCAAAAAGAAGCCATCGGCGCGGCAGCCTTAGAGGAAGCTGTAATTCCAATCGTAGAAAGAGTTGAAGCAAATAATTTTTGGAATTTACTGCAATCCAAAAAATGGCCGTTGCTTTTAGCAGTTATATTATTTGGAATTTTGGCTTTTAAATTCAGAAAAAGTATTTACCTTTTTCTTTCAAAAAAACTTAATAAAAACTCGCCCGTCTAGCTCTGAATTACGAAACTCTTTCGAGGTATTTTCTCTCAATTTTTAGATAGAAATTTGATAGAATTTTTTATCGTAGCCAGAGGCTACGGGAAAAAAATATAGCGAATTTATAGCAAAAATTTAGAGAAAAGACCTGAAAAGTGGTTTCAAACGGGAGTTTCGTAATTCAGAGCGTATAGGAGTTTTAGCCTCCCAAAGTTATTGCAAGGTCAAACCTTGCAATTATTGCAAGGTTTGACCTTGCAATAACTTCACTATAACTTCGCAATAACTATATAATTCTGACAAATTAAAAAAAATAATGAAATACAAAAAAGCAAATACATTACTTTTGACGGGTTTTGCCGTATCAGCTCTTTTTTTAGGGACATTTTTGGCTTGGTCTCGCGTTAATGCTCAGGAAAAAAGCAGTATTTCAGTTTATCCTTCAAAAGAAAATATAATAATTAATCCGGTAAAAAGCCAAATGAAGTCTATTTTAATAGTAAATAGCAGCAATCAACAAGTCACTTTAAAGATTTCAGTAAGTGACTTTAAAGTAGTTGATGAAAACGGAAAAATTGAATTTTATTCAAGCGGCGATGATTATTCCGCTAAAAAATGGTTAGTGCCCCAATATGAAACAATAACAATCCCGGCGCTTGACTCTAAAAAAATGGATTATATTGCGACGGCCGTCAAAGATATGCCCGGAAAAGGTTATGCGGGCGCAATAATTTTCCAGAAATATAATGTCAAAGATGAAAAGACAATAGGAGAACTTTTCGGCACCCTTATAACACTTAATGTTTTGGGAAAGGGGATTACCACGGGAGGCATAATAGATTCTTTTGATAATCCGGCTTTGCAATTAAAAGATCCATTGAATTTTTCTTTTACAATTAAAAATCCAAGCAACTCAAATCTTTCTTTGTCGGGCGATATAGTTTTCACTAATATATTTGGAAAAGAAGTGAGCCGTTTTAAAAGCGGTCAATTAGACATTTATCCGGGCTTACTTAGAAATTTTGCTTTTCAATGGTCAGACAGTCCGCTATTTGGAATCTATGTATCAACGGTTAATTTAATTGACTCAATCAGAAAAGACAACATTGTAAGCTCGTGGACTTTGATTATATTTTTACCTTGGCAAAAATTGCTTTTAGCGATAGCAGTATTAGCTTTTGTAGTTTTGGCTGTGATGTTTTTATATAAAAGATATTACAAAAAAATAATAGAAAGTAATTTTGCCAAAGAATTCGTTATAAAAAAATTTAAAATTTACTCTCAAAAAGCTTTTTCTTTTGGGCTGGCTTTAAAAAATAGGGCAGTAAGAAAAAATGAATAGTTGGTAGTGAGTAGTTTGTAGGGCTACTCACTACTCACTACAAACTATCAACTAAGTAGGACAAATCGGGGCTTTGCCCGATTTTTGCTTATTGGGTATTGACAAGGTTTAGGTAGTTTGCTATAATGTGCAATTGGAGGTGGAAATCGTTTTTCCACCATAGTGATTGTTGTTTGACAACTAAATCCTAAACAAATACCGAGCTCGTTGCGCGGTGCATGTTAGGACATTTTGGAGGGCGTAACATGACAGCTGAATCTAACGATTTGGATGTCCGCCTGAAACTGCTCCAAGAGCATTTGGCGGATGAGAACGAAAAACGGACGGCGAAAGCAATCAATGAGTTGATTGAGCCGTTGGTGAGGAAAGCGATCAAGGGGGATCGTGAAGATCGAGCTCTCGCTACCAGAATCAAGAGAGACTGGGGGTTCTGGCATGTCGTCGTGTGCGTCGTCTTCGGCGTCGGAGTCGGCGTTGCTCTTGTCACTTGGTGGCTCGGGCACTGGGCGTTCGTTCGTATCTAACAAAAAGCGCAAACAAAGCGCCAACCCAAGAAGGAGACTGAAAATGAAGCGTTGTGTTTGTGTGGTAGCCATTTTTTCTCTGACAGGTTGCACCTTTCATCTGTCAGAGGAAACCAAGGAAGAGGTGGCTAAGAGGACCGCCAAGGAAATGAAACCTCAGCTGGATAAGATCGAGGAGGAGCAAAAGAAACAAGCGGGTGAAATCACCGAACTCAAGAAGCCCAAGGTGGAGCTCGCGCCAGTGGCTCCGCCGACGTCGGAAAAGAAGACGTTTCCGAACATAGCCAAGGAACTTACGGAAAGCTATGCCGAATGGATGGCTAAGCGAAAGCGGGAGGATGAGGCAATTGAGGGATTAAGAAAGCTTCTTGTTCCTTGCCCCGAGCCGGAACGGAAGCCGGCGACACCGGCGTCCTTCTCGCCAGGTGTTCCGACAAGCAACGAGGCGTCGGCCAAGAAGGCAGTGGCGCCGAAGAGATATATTGAAGGGGGCCGTGATTACACAGCTCTCATAACGGGGACTTGGGTGTCCCCCAAGAACAAGAAGTAGCGGTCCACAGGGACAGAACCTCGGGAGAGAAATTTTTCTCCCGAGGTTATTTTTTGACTAAAAGTAAAAATTTTGGTATTATTTTATAATTGAAACATTAAAAATTGATTGTCCGCCAGAGGCGGATCCGTCCTTTGGCGGAAAAATTAGAAATTGAAAATTAGTTATATATTAGGGGCGTGGTGAAATGGTATCATAAGGGTCTCCAAAACCCTTGGTCCAAGTTCGATTCTTGGCGCCCCTGCCTTCGGTTCGCCGAAGAATAACTACGGCAGGCGGACTCGCCAGCTCATAGTTTTTATTGTGCGACAAAGTATTACAAAAATAACATACTTACATGCTCAAGTATATTGGTATGTTAAAAATTAGAAAAACATGAAAATAAATGAGAAATATGGGAAGTTAGCTTCCGCTCTGAGTATCAAAAAAACTATAAATGCGCTTACGAAAAATGGCATTACGGTTGTAGTTGTGGAAAATGGTAAGGTCGCAAAAGAGAAAGTTTTAGAGATTATTCCTGATGGCGCGGAGGTAATGAATATGACATCGATGACGCTTGAAGATATTGGAATTGTTGATGCACTTCGAAATTCAGACAAGGTGGATTTTATGAGGAAAAAACTTGAGAAAATGGATAGTAAAACACAAAAAATAGAGAAACAAAGACTAGGATCAGCTCCAGAATGGGCTGTGGGAAGTATTCATGCTTTAACGGAAGATGGCCAAATTATTGTTGCTTCCCAGTCCGGAAGCCAACTTCCAGCATACGCATATGGAGCGCTAAATGTTATTTGGGTGGTAGGCACACAAAAAATAGTGAGGGACGTGGACGACGGAATACGCCGCATTTATGAATATACTCTTCCATTAGAGAACAAGCGTGCGCTAAAGGCTTATGGTATGGGCAGTAGCGTAAATAAAATTTTAATTATTAACAAAGAAATTACATCCGGTCGCATAACGGTTATTCTGGTTAAAGAAAAATTAGGATTCTAGTATTTTTATGTCTTTAATAGATTCATTAGTTAAAGAAGGCTGGTTAAAAACGGATACAGTTATAGAGGCCTTCAGAAAAATAAAAAGAGAAGATTTTCTTGTCCTCCATAGCCTTGGCGAAGGGGGGTTGCCAGAAGCTCTTAAAAATTCGGCTGAACTAAATGAAGCTCTACCCATTGGTTTTGGGCAAACCATCTCCCAGCCATTAACCGTGGCTTTTATGATTGAACTTTTAGAGCCCAAAGAAGGCGATAAGATTTTAGATATTGGCTCTGGGTCTGGCTGGACGAGCGCTCTCCTTGCTCACATAGTGAGTGGCGGGGAGCTAAAATCAAATATCAAAAATCAAAAATTAAAAAGAAATGGACGGGTAGTTGCGGTTGAAATTGTGCCAGAATTAAAAAAAATGGGAGAGAAAAATTTATCAAATTATAATTTTATAAAAAAGGGTATTGCTCAATTTATTTTAACTGACGGTTCAAAAGGATACCAAAAAGAGGCGCCATACGATAAAATATTAGCGTCGGCCTCGGGAAATAATCTGCCGATGGCCTGGAAAAAACAATTAAAAATTGGTGGGAGAATAGTATGTCCCATTGGTTCTTCAATTTGGCTATTTGTAAAAAAACCTGAAAATAATTTTGAATTAATAGAATATCCCGGTTTTACTTTTGTGCCATTAATCGGTAAAGAGTGATGCCGTCAGAAAAAAATTGATATTTCCATGTGAATACCTTCACTTACCAATTCGCACGAATTGGTAAGTGAAGACATCATTGTGAGTTAATGAAAAATAAAAAATTATTAATTGTTTCTTGTTTACTGTTTACTGTTTTTTGCTTATTGATATGGTGGGAAATTTATGTTCCAAAATTTTTCAGTTCCAATCAAACTATAATATATACCGCCCAAAGGGGGATGAGCGATGAAGAAATTGCCCGAGACCTCCAAAAACAAAGGATTATTAAAAACAGCATATGGTTTAGATTTTATGCGACAATTTCAAGACAGGATTTTAAAATGCAGGCCGGTACCTATGAATTATCTCCATCAATGTCGGTTGCCCAAATTGTTAGAAAATTTGTTTTGGGAGATGTAATAAAAAATAAAATTACCATTATTGAAGGGTGGAATTTAAAAGACATCGCCCAATATCTTGAATCAAAAAATATAGGTTCAAAGAAAGACTTTTTAAATTTAGTAAATCAAGATTTTAGCAGAGAATATGATTTTTTAAAAGATAAACCCCAAAATTTGAGTTTAGAAGGTTATATTTTTCCCGATACCTATGAAATTTCTATTGGTCAAAAACCAGAAGGGCTGTTAAAAAATATCTTGGATAATTTTAATAAAAAAATGACTCCCGAGTTAAGAAAGGAAATTTCCCTGCAGAATAAATCCATTTTCCAAATAATTATTATGGCTTCAATACTTGAAAAAGAAGTTGTGTCTCAAGAAGATAAAAAAATTGTTTCAGGGATATTATGGAAGCGCATAGAAAATAATATGGGTTTGAATGTTGATGCAACTATTAATTATATTACTGGGAAAAACGATGCCAGAGCTACTATAAATGACACAAAAATAAATTCACCATATAACACCTATAAATATAGGGGACTGCCCTTGGGTCCAATATCAAATCCTGGAATGGATAGTATTTTAGCGTCCATTTATCAAACAAGAAGCGATTATTGGTACTATCTTTCAGCAGATGGAGATGGCAAAACAATTTTCAGCAAAACATTAGAAGAGCACAACGAAGCCAGAGCAAAGTATTTGAGGTAGTTGTGTTTAACTTTACTTTAATGAGCGTGAGAGCGTGTCCCAAAAATACGCTCCAGCGTATTTTTGGGACACGATGTACCCTTGTAGGGCGGGCATATTGACATTGCAATTGATATAGATTATGATCTGATTATAAATTAAAAAGCCGCAGACAGCAGGTAGTGCAAATGCCTTAGCAAATAGGCACATGCGAATACATAATTCCTGCCAAGGTAAACATTTTTTCGTTTGTTTATTTTTGTCTGCGAGAGCAGACATTTTGTTTTTTGAAAAATCCCAAATCACAAATTACAAATCACAAACAATATCTAAATTCTAATAAATAAAATTCAAAATATGTTTGTAATTTGGTGCTTGTAATTTGTAATTTAAAACTATTATGGCGTTGACCAAAGAGCAAAAACAAAATTCATTAAAGTCCCTAAAAGATGTCATTGCAAAACAGAAGGCAGTGGTTTTTGCCGATTTTTCAAAAGTTAATTCAAAGGACTTGTTTGACTTACGAAAGAAATTAAAAGATGCGGGATGCCAGCTGAAAATTGGTAAAAAAACTTTAATAAGAATTGCCTTTGGCCAATCTAATGTATCTTTTTGGAATAAAATAAAGCAGGCGGTGCCGGGACAACTGGCTTTGGTTTTTGGACTTGAAGATGAAATAGCGCCGGCAAGAATTGCAAACCAATTTACAAAAACTAATGAAAATTTTAAAATTTTAGGCGGAATTTTCGAAAAAAAATTTATTAAAATAGATAAAGTATTGGAACTTGCCAACATACCTTCAAGAAATGAATTATTAGGTCGATTAGTTGGCTCTCTTATAAGTCCAGTAGCGGGTTTTGTGAGGGTATTGGATAAAATTAGTAAAAAATAAGGCGACCCCAATATACGAATGACACTCTAATCTACGAATAATATTAGTAGATTAGTGTGTTGATTAGTAGATTAGTGTCGCTCTATAAAAATGACTGACGAAATAAAAATAGAAGATTCTACACCAGTGGAAGTTCCAGCCAAATTTAAAAGTTTGGTGGAATCGGTGGAAAAAATGTCAATTGTGGAATTAGCAGAATTAGTGAAAGTTTTGGAGGGAAAATTTGGCGTTTCGGCGGCCGCACCGGTTGCCGTGGTAGCTGTCGGAGCTGTTCCAGCCGAAGAAGCTAAAACTTCATTTAATGTTGAATTAAAAGAAGTCGGCGCCCAGAAAATTGAAGTCATTAAAGTTGTCAGAGATGTGACCGCCAAGGGATTAAAAGAATCAAAAGACTTGGTTGATGCGGTAGCTGGCGGTCCTCAAATGGTAAAAGAGGGAGTAAAAAAAGAAGAGGCCGAAGAAATAAAAAAGAAGTTTGAAACAGCGGGAGCCAAAGTAGAGATTAAATAAAATAAAAAAACCGTCTCGCCAAAAGGCGAGACGGTTTTTTTATTGATTGAAAAATTATAAATTGGTAAAATTAGTATATGAAATATAAAAAATTATTTTGGACAGAACACTCAAAAATAAAAATGCGCCAGTATGGTCTTTCAAAGTATAAAATGATAAAATTAATATCTAAGCCAGAAAGGTTGGAGAAAGGCATTGCGCCGGGAACTTTGGCCGTAATGGAAACCAATAAAGTAAGACACAAAATACAAGAAACAATAACCAAGAAAAATAAAAATCAGAAATTTAAATTTTCAAGAGCTCCGGGCGAAATTTGGCTAATGTATAAAGACTCCGGCCAAATAAGAAAAATTATTAGCGCGTGGAGGTATCCGGGTATTTCAAAGCCGGGCGACCAAATTCCAATTCCAGCCGAAATTCGTAAAGAGTTATTAAATCTTTGAATTACGAAATGCTATTATTACTGTAAGTTTCGGGTCCAGAAACAATTTCTCAATTAAAAAAATAAGTAGTCCAAATTTTTAAAATCTCTAAGTTATTTAACATTGTAAGTTAAATAATATAATTATGAATAAAAAATACTTGCCACTGATTATTTCTATCACAGGTCTGGTAATTGTTATTTTAATAATTCTTGGAGGGTCGGTTTTGGCTGGAGGAGCTTGGGACCCAAAGTGGAATCCTTTTGTAAAGTAACAACTTGAGTCAAACCTAAAAAATTCACCAACTAACCACCGGTGAATTTTTTGTTACCTTAAAATGTGAATAAATAGTGGATAAATAGCGCTTTTTACGAACAAATTAGGTATTTTATTAAAAGTGTTGACCTGTTGTCATAAAATGGTATATAAATAGAGACAAGTGGATAATTGTGGATAAAAGTGGGAAAAGTGCGGTTTTCTGTGGAAAACTTATTAACGAATAAAAGAATAAACGAATAAACGAATATTATAACGAACTTACGAATAATTTATTTTTGATTCGCAAATTCGCAATAAGATTCGTCTCTTCGCCGATGTACTATAATGCTCATTGGCCAATACAACCATACAATTGATTCTAAAAAAAGACTGGCGCTTCCTTCTAAATTCAGGGGAGAGCTTGGCGCCAAAGTTGTAGCAACCAAAGGGGTGGAAAATTGCCTTGTTGTCTATACTCAAAAAGAATGGGAAATAATGTCTGCCAAGTTAAGCAGTTTGCCGATATCGCAGGGGGAAGCAAGGTCTTTTGTCAGACACCTGTTGGCCAGTGCCATGGAAATTAATTTGGATAAACTGGGCAGAGTCTTAATACCGGATTACTTAAAAAATTACGCCGGCTTAAAAAAGAATGTAGTGGTTTGCGGATTATCAAACAGGCTGGAAATATGGGATGAGAAAAAGTGGGCAAATTACAGCAAAGACGCAGAAAAAGGAGTTGAAGAAATTGTTTCAAAACTGGGCCCACTGGGTATCTAGCAATTTTAAACTTCGTTTAAAATTCGCAGACCAACGCAGACCGCACGCAGACTAACGCAGACACTTTTCTGCGTAGGTCAGCGTAAAGTCAGCGTAAGTCAGCGATTTGTTATGAAATAACAAATGAGTCATATTCCTGTTCTTACAAAAGAAGTTTTGCAGTATTTAAATCCTCAGCCAAACGAAAACTTTATTGATTGCACGGCAGGCGAAGGGGGTCATGCAATTGAAATTTTAAAAAAAACCAGCCCATTCGGAAAGTTTCTGGGCATTGACGCGGACGAAAGCCAAATAAAAAACGCAAAAGAAAATTTAAAGGAGTTTTGGCAGAGAGTTATTTTAGAAAACGACTCTTATGCCAATTTAACAAATATAGTAAGGAAAAATCGCTTTGCGCCGGTTAACGGAATTTTGCTGGACTTGGGCTATTCTTCTTTTCATATCAAGAAGTCTGGCAGAGGTTTTACATTTTTAAAAGATGAGACCCTTGATATGCGATACAGCAGCCGAAATGACTTAACGGCAGAAAAAATAGTAAATGAATGGCCGGAGGAAAAAATTTATAAAATTTTAGAAGAGTTTGGCGAAGAAAAGTTTGCAAAACAAATTGCAAAAAGTATATGCAAAGAAAGAAGGTTAAAAAAAATAAAAACAACTTTTGAGCTCGTGGCAATCGTCCAAAAAGCAATTCCCCGAAGACCGTATAACATTCATTATGCGACAAGAACTTTTCAGGCGTTAAGAATAGCGGTCAATTATGAACTTGAAAACTTGGCAGAAGTCCTGCCTCAAGCAGTTGATACTTTAGCTCAAAACGGAAAGATGGCTGTAATATCTTTTCATTCTTTAGAAGACAGGATTGTTAAAAACTTTTTCAAGCAAAAAGAAAAAGAGGGGATTATAAAAATTTTAACGAAAAAGCCCGTTGGCGCCTTGTCCTCAGAGATTGGCAAAAACCCAATGGCAAGGTCGGCAAAAATGAGGATAATCATGAAAATTAAATGACAACACTTACTTTATCTTATAGAATCTTAAAGGCCAAAACCAAATCAGCGTCTCTGCCAGATATCAACTTGAAAGTGATATGCCTTTTTTGCTGCCTATCTTTAATTTTACTTTTGGCCGTCTATATATTTTTAGTAAATCAGTTGACTCTCGGCGCATATTTGATAAAAAATTATAATAAGGAAATAAATCAGTTATCCGAACAAAACCGCAGCTTAGAAATAAATCTTGCGCAAGTTAATTTTATGGGCCAAATTTCAAAAAAAGCTTTCAGTATGGATTTTCAAAAAACTACCCAAATAAACTATATAAAGTTATTTAACGATTCTTTGGCCAGCGCCGAAATTGCAGGGCTTAAAGCAGATTAAAAATCTTTAATAGAAATCCATTGGAAGTTTGATTTGTAAAGCCACGCATAGGGCATAGCAAGTTAGAAGCAAAGAATGATTTTTAATACCTTGAATTACGAAATGCTTTCATGGGATTTCCTCCAAATTTCGAGATGAGAT
>CAYJVF010000002.1:0-26204 GCA_964373565.1 uncultured Candidatus Saccharibacteria bacterium | reverse complement strand
TTGAAAACCGCGACCCTTACGGGTCTCGTGGGTTCGAATCCCACCTCCTCCGCCATTAGAAATTTCTAAAGGTCGCAGTAAAAAAATAGATAAAAATTTTGGTATCCAAATATGAAAATAATTTCGTGGAATGTAGATGGAATTTGGGCGGTGCATAAGAAGGGGCTTTTTGCTTAAGTGACTTTAAATTAAGCCATAAATAGGCTACAATGGGAAAATATGGCAAAAGAAAATATCATCATTTCTTTGGGCGGCTCTCTGGTTGCACCAAATGAAATTGATGTTAGTTTTTTAAAAAGTTTTAAAAAATCGGCAACAAAACATCTTAACCAAAAGCGGTTTTTTATTTTTGTCGGCGGCGGGAAAATTTGCCGAAATTACCAAAAAGCCTTATTGGAATTCGGGGCAGACAATGATGGAAGAGATTTAATTGGCATTGATGTTTCACGCCTGAACGCGCGAGTAGTAAAACAATCCTTTGGGGATTTGGCATTTTCACAAATCATTACCAACCCTACAAAAAGTATTAGTACTAGAAAGGATGTGGTGATTGCCGCGGGCTGGAAACCGGGCTGGTCAACGGATTATTGCTCGGTGATGCTGGCAAAAAATATGGGCATTAAAAAAATAATTAATTTGACTAATATAGACTATGTGTACGACAAAGATCCCAAAAAATATCCATCGGCTAAAGCAATCAAAGAAATTTCTTGGAAAGATTTTAGAAAAATAATGCCAAATAAGTGGATGCCGGGGTTATCGGTACCATTTGACCCGCGAGCGTCAAAGATGGCAGAGATTTTGAAAATAAAAGTGGTTATGGTAAACGGGAAAAATTTAGAACGGTTTGAACAATTTCTAAATGACAAACCTTTTATTGGCACGGTAATTCAATGAGTATACAAGAAGAACTAAAAAAAATAATTGAAGAGGCATTGAAAACATCGTACTCAAACTTTCGCGACCGCGAAAGTTTGAGTACGAAGGTTTTGGTTGAAATTTCTAAAGAAAAAACGCACGGAGATTATGCTACCAGTGTTGCTTTAGCACTGGCTAAGGATTTGAATAAAAACCCATTAGATGTGGCTATTGACATCGTTAACAATATCAATATCCATGCTAACATTCGTACGAATGTTAGCATGGAAAAAGTAGAGGCGGTGCCACCCGGGTTTATCAACTTTTTTTTATCAAAAGAATTTTTTGCCAATAATTTAAAAAAAGTTTTGAAAGAAAAAGATAAGTTTGGAAAAAATAGTATTTTAAAAAATAAAAAGGTAATTATTGAGTATACCGACCCCAACCCCTTCAAAAAGTTTCATATTGGCCATTTGATGCCCAATATAATCGGAGAGTCTCTTGCCAGAATTTTTGAATTTTCAGAGGCTCAATTAAAAAGGGTAAATTATCAGGGCGATATTGGTATGCATGTAGCGAAAGCGGTTTGGGCGTTAAAAAGAGGAGTTAATTTACAAGAAGCGTACGCCTTTGGGCACAAAGCTTATGAAGAAAATGAAGTTCAAAGGCAAGAAATTGCAGAAATCAATAAAAAAATATATGAAAGATCGGATAGGGAAATCAACAAGTTATATGACTTGGGTAGAAAAGAAAGCTTATTAAATTTTGAAATAATTTATAAAAGATTAAATACAAGATTTGATAAATATTTCTTTGAGGGAGAAGTTGCCAATGATGGGAAAAAGATAGTTTTAGAGGGTGAAAAAAGAGGTATATTTGAAAGAGGAGACAATAACGCCATAATTTTTAAAGGTGAAAAATTTGGATCGCACACAAGGGTTTTCATTAACTCGGAGGGCCAGCCTACTTACGAAGCAAAAGACTTGGCTCTTTCCATTAAGAAATATAAATATTTTAAGTACGATACATCCATCATTGTTACTGCGAACGAACAAAATTCATACTTTCAAGTTATGTTGGACGCATTAAATCAAATTAATCCCAGTTTAGCCAAAAAAACTAAACACATTGGACATGGATTGCTAAAGTTGCCTTCCGGGAAAATGTCTTCTAGAACCGGCACAATAGTGCCGGTAGAATCCTTTATAGAAAATGTTAAGAAAAATATTAAGAGAAAAATAGGTGATAGAAATTTAGAAAATGAAGATATGGAAAAAATTGCCATTGGCGCAATTAAATATTCCATTTTAAAGCAGTCAATTGGAAGCGATATTATTTTTGATTTTGACAAGTCAATTTCTTTTGAGGGTGACTCCGGTCCCTACTTGCAATATAGTTATGCGAGAGCGCAGTCGGTAGTAAGAAAAGCAAAAAACGAAAAAATTAAGGGCGATACTAATTTACTAATGACATCCAAATCTACGAATAAAAAAACAAGTGATTTGGAAAGAATGATGGTGCGTTTTCCTGAAATTGTCCAAAAAGCCGGTGAAGAATATGAGCCACATATCATTACATTGTATTTGACCGAACTGGCGCGTGAATTTAATAATTTTTATGCAAATAATAAAATTGTAGACAAAAATGATGAGTTTTCGCCCCATAAGGTTGCGTTGACGCAGGCATTTTCTATTATTATTAAAAATGGGTTGTGGTTGCTTGGAATATCTGCTCCAACTAAGATGTAGCAGAGTATCGATGCTAATATACAAATGAATACTAATTATACAAATAAAGATACGAAAATAATTTATGCTGAACTATCTTATAAGGTTAACGGTATTTGTTTTGCAGCTCACAATAAACTGGGAAGATTTGCTAAAGAAAAACAAGACGGTGATTTAATTGAAAAAAACTAAAAGAATTGAAAGTGAACTATAAAAGAGAGCAAAGAATGGACGATGGTCAAAATATTCTTGATTTTATTGTTGAAGACAAATTAATTCTTGAAACTAAGGCAAAAAGATTAATAGCAAGAGGGGATTTCTACCAATTACAAAGGTATTTACAAATGAGCGGTAAGAAATTAGGACTAATTGTTAATTTTAGGAATCGTTATATAAAACCAGTGAGAATAATCAGAGTAGGTACAGATAACAAGAAGAGATTCGTATAAATTTTCGTATTGCTATTTGTATCATTAGTAAATTAGTATATTCGAATCGATACTCATTTATGAAATTAAATAACAAATACTATATTTTAAGACATGGGGAGGCTCTTTCTAACGTAAGGCAGGTCACTTCTTCTTGGCCGGAAACTTTTGAAAATCGTTTAACTGAAAAAGGCCGGTTTATGATATATCAATCGGCCGAGAAACTACTGGAAATGACTGCAAAAGAAGGAAAAAGCATTGACTTTATTTTTGCGTCAGACTTAGAAAGAACCAAAGAAACAGCCGAAATTATGGGCAAAACAATCGGAGTGAAGCCAAAGTTTGATAAAAGGTTAAGAGAAATAAGTTTTGGAGCAATGAATGGCGGGCCCATTGAAAAATTAGATATTAAATTCCGGAATGAGGCAGAAAGAATAACGGACAAAATGGAAAATGGAGAATCTTATCAGGAAGTATGGAAAAGAGTTTCAGATTTTTTAAATGACATGGAATTAAAGCATAAAGGCAAAAATATTTTAGTGGTAAGCCATGAGTGTCCGCTTTGGATTTTAGAAAGCATTGTAAAAAGCATGTCTTTGGAAGAAAACTTAAAAAGAATTAAGAGAGAAGAGAGGATTCACAAGGGACAGATTAAAGAATTGAATTAAAATGTATAATTATTCACAAGAAGAGCAGAAAATTTTAAAATTCTGGCAGGACAAAAATATTTTTGCCAAATCTCTTGAATTAACGAAAGATAAAAAACCTTTTGTGTTTTACGATGGCCCGCCTTTTGCCACAGGCACTCCCCATTATGGCCATTTACTTCAAAGCGTTATTAAAGACGCCATTCCCCGATATAAAACTATGCGGGGCTATTTTGTTGCTCGTCAATGGGGATGGGATTGTCATGGTCTTCCAATTGAAAATATCGTTGAAAAGGAACTTGGCACCAAGTCTAAAAAAGACATTGCTGTTATGGGCGTCAAAAAATTCAACGACTTGTGCCGTCAGAAAATCTTTATTTTTATAAATGAGTGGGAAAGGATTATTTCCAGATTTGGCCGATGGGCGGATATGGCTCATGCTTACCGCACTATGGATTTTGAATATATGCAGTCAGAATGGTGGGCTTTTAAAACTTTGTATGACAAGGGGTTGATTTACGAAGACCACAGGTCGCTTCATATTTGCCCGCGGTGCGAAACGACATTAAGCCAAGGAGAAGTGGCCGAAGGGTACAAAACAATAAAAGATTTGTCGGTAACGATAAAGTTCAAGCTGATTGGAGAGACAAACACTTACTTTTTGGCTTGGACAACAACGCCTTGGACGCTTCCTTCAAATGTAGCTCTTGCCGTGGGGGCAGACATTAAATATGCAAAGACTAAAATTGGCAGCGATATTTTTATTTTAGCTGAAAATCGTTTGGGCCAAGTGTTAAAAGATAAAAATTACCAAGTAGTTGAAACTTTAAAGGGAAAACGATTGGTTGGGTTGGCATACGAACCGCTTTTTGACTATTACGCTAACGATAAAAACTTAAAGAACCGCGAAAACGGATGGAAAGTTTATGCGGCCGATTTTGTTACCGACCAAGAAGGAACCGGTCTGGCCCATGAGGCCCCGGCTTTTGGAGCCGACGACTGGGAATTGTTGAAAAAAGTAAATTTGCCATTTGTTCAGCATGTGACTATGGCCGGGAAATTTAAGCCGGAGGTTCGCGATTTTCTCCTGCAAGATATTTCTCTTAGAGCAAAAAATATTCCAGAGGAGGTGCGAGAAGTTGATTTGGATATTAAAAAATATTTAGACCAAAAAGGATTATTGTTTTTGGCAGAAAAATATGAGCACGCCTACCCTCATTGCTGGCGATGCGACACGGCGCTTTTAAATTACGCAACAAGTTCTTGGTTTGTGGCCGTAGAAAAAATAAAGGCAAAACTGCAAAAAACCGCCCGAAAAATTAATTGGGTGCCAAGCCATATAAAGGAAGGAAGATTTGGCCAATGGCTAAAGGGCGCCAGAGACTGGTCTATTTCCCGCCAGCGTTTTTGGGCAAATACCATTCCTGTTTGGCGGTGCGAAATTTGTAAAAAAGAAAAAGTTTTTGGTTCGGCAAAAGAATTGGAAAAGGTAAGCGGAAAATTGGTAAATGACTTGCATAAAGAAGTTGTTGATGAAATTAATTTTAATTGTGATTGTGGCGGGAAAATGAAAAGAGTGCCTGAAGTTTTAGATACATGGTTTGACTCTGGTTCTGTCCCTTTTGCCTCTTTGCACTATCCTTTTGAAAATGAAAAAGAGCTAAAAAAGCGATTGCCGGCCGATTTTATTGGCGAAGCCCAAGACCAAACTAGGGCATGGTTTTACTACCAGCATGTTTTAACCGGCGCTTTATTCGGCACGCAGGCCTTTAAAAACTGCATCGTGACGGGAATTGTTTTAGCCGAAGACGGAAAAAAAATGTCAAAGAAATTAAAAAATTATCCCGATCCCTCTGAAGTTATGGAAAAATACGGCGCTGACGCCATGAGGTTTTATATGTTAAGTTCGCAGGTTGTGCAGGCGGAAAATTTGTCTTTTTCAGAAAAAGGCGTTGATGAAGCGGCCAAAAAGAACATCAGCAGACTATATAATGTATTGGAGTTTTACAAGTTGTATGACAATAACTCAAAAGCTGATAACAAAAGCAAAAATATTTTGGATATTTGGATTTTAGCAAGATTAAAGCAATTGATTGCCGTTTCAACAGAAGGGTACGAAAATTACAAAGTTGATTTGGCTGTTCGCCCGTTAATAGATTTTATTGAAGACCTTTCTGTTTGGTATTTAAGGCGAAGCAGATATCGCTTTAAAGAAGAAAGTAATGACAAAAAAATGGCTTTGAACGCTTTGCGATATGTTTTAGGCAACCTTTCCTTGACTATGGCTCCGGCTATGCCGTTTTTTGCCGAATACCTTTTTGGGGCAGTTCGACAAAAAAATGAGCCAGAAAGCGTTCATTTGGCAAATTGGCCGAAGGTTTCTAAAGTTTCTAAATCTGAAATTTCTCTAATAGAGAAAATGAATGAAGTCAGGCATATTGTTTCTTTGGCTTTGGCGCAAAGGCAGTCAAATGCGACGAAAGTAAGACAACCATTGGCAAAATTAAAAATTAAAAATCAAAAATCAAAATTAAAAAATGAAAATGAGCTGCTGGATTTGATAAAAGACGAGGTGAATGTGAAAGAAATTGTTTTTGACGGTAAAATCAAAGATGAAGTTGAGCTAGATTTAAAAATTACCCAAGAGTTGAGGGAAGAGGGTATTTTGCGCGAAGTTGTGCGGGCAGTTCAAGAAATGAGAAAAGAGGCGGGGTTAAAACCCCAAGACGAAATTTTATTGCATATTGCAGGAGACGAAACTATTGTTAATATATTGCATAAGCATAGGGTAGATATTTTTCCGGAAATTAAGGCTAAGGAATCGGAGGGAAAAGAATTTGCCCAAGATGGTTTTTTAGAAAAAGAGTTATCGGTCGACTATAAAAAATTATTGATAAAATTAAAGAAAATATAATAATATGGGATTTTTTGAACCCACCAGGCCATCGCCAAAACCAATTAGTAAAGACTTCAAGCCCATTAAATCCAAAAGACCTGAAGATCTGAAAAAAAGTTTTAGTCAGTACAGAGATCCGACAACGGGATTTCAAGGTTCTTATAATATGGGTCTGCGCGAGAAAGAGACGTATAAAAAGGAAATTTTTAAAAATTATGGTTACGATTTTAGTCCCGAAGAAGTAAAAAAAGAAATTGGAAAACTAAAACAACTTGAGAGTTCTATGAGGTATGGACCAGTCAAAGACTCGCGAGCCGCAGATGAATTCAAGAATAAAAGGCAAATGTTAGAAAAACTTGATAAATAAATCATGCCCGATTTACTTACTTATGTGTTTTTAATTGCGGGATTTGGACTTCTTATTAAGGGCGCGGATTTTTTGGTCAAAGGAGCTTCTTTGATAGCCAGAAAATTTGGAATTTCAGCTTTGGTAATAGGACTTACCATTGTTGCCTTTGGAACTTCAGCTCCCGAATTAATTGTAAATATTTTCGCCTCAGTTCAGGGCAATACCGATATCGCCATAGGCAATATTTTAGGCAGCAACATTGCCAATATACTTTTAATTTTAGGAATTTCGGCGCTTATTTATCCTTTAGCAGTGACGAAAGGCACGGTTTGGAAGGAAATTCCCCTAAGTCTTCTGGCGGTCATCGTGGTTGGATTTATGGCCAATGATATGTTTATTGACGGCGGCTTTTTTTCCGGGCTGACAAGAATAGACGGGCTCATCCTCGTTTCATTTTTTATAATTTTTTTATACTACACATACGGCATTATAAAAGTGGAGGGTAGCGTCAGCGATGATGTTGTTGTAAAAGAAAGATCTAATTTAGTTTCAATTGGCATGATTATTCTGGGACTTATTGGCTTGACTGTTGGGGGCAAATGGATTGTGGATTCGGCCGTAAAACTTGCTGTTGACCTTGGCATGAGCCAAGCGGTCATCGGGCTTACTATTGTGGCAGTTGGCACTTCTTTGCCAGAATTGGCAACCTCTGCCGTAGCAGCTTATAAAAAAAATACTGATATCGCCGTAGGGAATATTGTCGGTTCTAACATTTTTAATATCTTCTGGATACTGGGAGTCAGCTCTCTTATTGCGCCGCTACCCTTTTCAACTATTCTTATGAGGGATGTTGTCGTTGCAATCATCACAACTTTCCTTCTTTTTCTATTTATGTTTATTGGCAGGCGTCACTTGCTTGAGCGCTGGCAGGGGTTTTTATTTGTCTGTCTTTACGCTCTCTATATCATTATTATTGTGGTTTCGGAACTGTAAAATTATAATGGCGTTATATTATAATACCAACGGTTTTATATTTAAAAAAGAAGATAGGCACGACGCAGACGGGGTTTTTTCAGTATTTACGCGGGATTTTGGCAGGGTGGAAATTTTTGGAAAGGCTATCAGGAAAATTGATTCAAAGTTAAAGTCCGCGATGGAAATATTTTCATTTTCAGAAATTGAATTTGTGCAGGGCAAAAACAGAAAAACTCTCACAGACGCTTTTTTAGAAAAAAAATTCAATTTTTTGACCGATTCGCCCGAGAAACTGGAAATTGCCCACAGAATTTCAGATAGTCTTTCGCATTTTATAAAAGGACAGGAAAAGGATAAAGAAATTTTCAGTCTGATTGAGGAAACTTTTGAAAAATTAAACGACCAACCAAAACATTTCGTATGCTGGCAATACTTTTTTTGGAATTTACTTGCAACTTTGGGATATAAGCCCAGATTATCTGCTTGTGCAATTTGCAATAATAAATTAAAAGAAGACGGCCTTTATTTTTCCTGCAAAGAAGGTGGAATTTTATGTCAAAATTGCCAAACCGCCCAAAAGAACGGTATAAAAGTTAGCGCGGGTATTGTAAAAGTATTAAGATTGATTTTAAATAGAGAATGGGATATTTTGCCGAAGCTGAAGTTTGAACCAGTTTTAAGTTTAGAGCTGGAAAGCTTGTCAAAAGAATACGCAGAATATTTAAGTTATACGGACAAATAATGGAAAAGAAAATTACTGTTATTTTATTGGCGGTTTTGGTAGTTTTGGGAGCTGCCGGTTTTTGGCTTTGGCGGGAAAGAGTTTTTTCAAAAGAAATTTTGCGCCTTGAAATTTTGGGTCCGGAATCGGCTAAAGCGGGAGATAGGGTTGAATACACCGTAAAATATAAAAACAATGGAAATTTTGTTTTGCAAGATCCCAGAATTACTTTTGAACTGCCTGAAAATTCCTTGACCGAAGACGGAAAAATCAGATTTATACAAACTTTAAAAGACATTTATCCGGGCGAAGAAAATTTTATGAAGTTTTCGGGCGTAATCTTGGGAAAGGAGGGAGATTTAAAAGTTGCCAAAGCATGGCTTTCTTACATACCTAAAAATCTATCAGCCAGATACGAGTCAAACACCACCTACACTACTAAAATTGAAACCGTGCCGATTACTTTGGATTTTGACATTCCCACCAAACTGGAAAAAAACAAAGAAATAAGCTATTCAATAAATTATTTTTCCAGCATAGATTATCCTTTGGAAAATTTAAGCGTAAAAGTTGAGCCGGTTGAGGGATTTGTTTTTAAATCTTCAGAGCCCACTTCTTTAGACGATGCGGAATGGAAACTGAATTTGTTGAAAAAGGCGCAGGGCGGAAGAATAAGAATCAGGGGAGCTTTAAGTTCAACAACTGAAAATCAATTGATTTTTTCTGCTAAATTAGGCATGTGGCAGGACGGAACTTTTGTTGTAATAAAAGAAGCCCAAAAAGAAGTTAAAGTCATACAACCCTTACTTTTTATTTCCCAGCAAGTTAACGGTTTTTCAGACTATGTTGCCACCCCCGGCGAGACTTTAAAATACGAAATATTTTTTAGAAACATAGGCTCTACTGAATTTCCTGATTTATTCGCCATATATAGAATTGACCAAAATGTCTTTGATTTATCTACTCTAAATTCTGTTGACGGGCAGGCAAAGCCCAATGACAATCTGATTATTTTTGATTATAAAAAATTATCCCGCCTCAAAACTCTTTACCCCAACGAAGAAGCCAAGGTTGAATTTTCAATAAAATTAAAAGAATTTTTGGATTTTTCGGAAGCGGAAAAAAACAATATGTTAATTAAGAATAAAATTGATATTTTTGATATTTCAGAAGAATTTCAGACAAAAATCAGTTCAAGGTTGGATGTTGTTCAGAAAGCCTATTTTCAAAATACGGGTGGAATGCAAAACTTAGGCCCCGTGCCACCTTCTGTCGGCCAAACGACAACTTACATAATTTTATGGCAAGTTAAAAATTCCTTGAATGATGTTAAAAATATAAAAGTGAGGGCTAAATTAGGCCAAGGGATGGGGTTAGTTGACGAAATGGCGCCAGAAAGCGAGGCGGGTAAATTCTCATATGATTCTGTCAGTCGCGAAATTTTGTGGTCAGCAGGAGACGCAAAGGCAGGCCAGTCTACAATCAATCTTTATTTTAAAGTTGCGTTAACACCCCAAGCTTTTCAAAAAGGGGGTGTGGTGCAGTTAATTGGTCAGGCAACAGCTTCGGGCGAAGACCAGTCAACAGATAAATTAATTCAAGGAATGGCTGTGGGTATCAACACAAATATTCCCGATGATTCGGAAAATTCCGGGAAAGGGGTGGTTCGGTAAGTAGTTTGTAGTGAGTAGTTTGTAGTGAGTAGAAAAAACTCAAGGACTCAACGGCTCTCCGACCACGGTCGGAGAGCCGTTTTTTTTGACAAAATTGTAGAAAAAGATTAGATTAAGGAAAGTTTCGAAAAGTAAGGCAAACACTTAAGGAGATGCCAATGTTGAATCTCTACCCGAAAGAAACTGTAATTTCCAGGACTTTTTCAAGAGACGGAGCCTTACCAAACTCTGTCCTGCCCGCGGTGATTTTTAAGAAAGCCGTTTCCTTTGGAAGTTTTGCGGAAAGAGAATCCGAACAAGAACTGAAAAGTTTGGCTGATAAGAATGAATGGTGGCTGGATTGGACTGACAAAGTCTATTCATGGACTCACTACCACAGCACAGCCCACGAAGCCCTCGTAGTTTTTAGGGGTGAGGCAACTCTAAAACTCGGGGGTGAAAACATCGGCTCCGATTACCAAGTTAAATCGGGTGATGTGGTGTTGATCCCCGCCGGACTTGGCCATCAGGCGGTAAGCTATACGGGGGATTTTACCGTTTTTGGTCTTTACCCAAAGGACCAGAAATGGGACTTGCGCAGGCCGTGGAAAAGGAATTTCAACGGCTCTGTTGATAGAATAAAAAAGGTATCCTTGCCCGTTGCCGACTTGCTCTTTGGAAAATATGGTCCCCTAATGGACTACTGGAAGTAAAACAACTAATGCCCGAGGCAACACCTTGGGTTTTTTCTTAAATAAAATTGAATTTTTTGGCTTTTAAATGTAGAATAAAGAAACATGAAAAAAGAAGCCGACCTAATGGAAAAAGTAGTTTCCCTTTGCAAAAGGCGGGGTTTTATATTCCCCGGCTCTGAAATTTATGGGGGGTTGGCTAATTCCTGGGACTATGGTCCTCTTGGCGTTGAGCTGAAAAACAACATCAAGCAACTTTGGTGGAAGAAATTTGTCCATGAACGAGATGATATGGTGGGCATTGATGCGGCCTTGATCATGAACCCAAAAGCGTGGGAGGCATCGGGGCACTTGAAAGAATTTTCGGACCCGCTGGTAGAATGCAAAAAGTGCCACCACCGATTTCGTTCTTTAGTTTGGGGAGAAAACCAGACAGGTATAAAAACTGCAGACGTAGAGTGTCCAAATTGTAATGCAAAATATCAACTTACAGAAGCAAAACAATTTAACTTAATGTTGAGGACTTTTTTGGGTCCAGTGGAAGATAAAGATTCGGTTGTGTATTTCAGGCCCGAAACTGCCCAAGCAATGTTTGTGGATTTTAAAAATGTTTTAGAAACTTCGCGCAAAAAAATTCCGTTTGGCATTGCCCAAATTGGAAAAGCGTTCAGGAATGAAATTACTCCCGGCAACTTTATTTTCCGCACTCGCGAGTTTGAGCAAATGGAAATTGAATATTTTATCAAGGAGGCTGATTGGGAAAAATCGTTTGAATATTGGAAGAATGAAATGTGGGATTGGATGACTAATGTGCTTGGATTGGAAAAATCTCATATCCGCGAAACAGAAATTTTAAATGATGAGCTTGCCCATTATTCTAAAAGAACAATAGATTTTGATTATAAATTTCCCTTTGGTATAGAAGAATTATATGGTTTAGCTTACCGCACCGATTTTGATTTAAAGAATCATTATAAGGAAGCGCCATACAGAGACGAAGAAACGGGAGAATCATTTTATCCGCATGTGGTAGAGCCCACTTTTGGCGTAGACAGGTCTGTTTTAGCCGTGCTTTGCGATGCTTATACTGAAGAAAAAGAAAGAATTGTATTGAAATTACATCCCAAAATCGCGCCATACAAAGCGGCGGTTTTCCCTTTACTTAAAAATAAGCCGGAACTGGTTGCCAAAGCGCGCGAAATTTATGATGATTTGAAAAAAGACTTTATGACAGCTTGGGACGACCGCGGAAATATTGGGAAAAGATATTACAGCCAAGACGAAATCGGCACACCGGCGTCAATTACAGTCGACTTCGAAACATTGGAAAGTGACACGGTAACCGTTCGGGATAGGGATACCACTAAACAAGAAAGAATAAAAGTTTCTGATTTGAAACGTCACATAAGTGTGCTATTATCAAAGTAAAAAATATGACTCAAAAAAGTATTATATTCTCAAGGGTAAAAGTGCAAGATGGCTCGGTGATTATTCCCTTGAAAAAATGGCAGAAAATGGAAAAAAAACTATGGGAAACACAGCAAGCCATGGATGCTATTTTGGCTGGAGAAAGGGCAATTCGCGAAGGCAAAATACGACCCTTCAAAGATTTTTTAAAGGAATGGCATGCCAAAAATAAATAAGTCCTATACTGCTCCGAATTTTGAACCTAAACTCTATAGCCTTGATAAGAAAATGCAGGAAACCGCTATGCGTAAAATAGCAGTTTTTGAGAATAACTTTTTGCATCCAGGTTTGCATACCCACAAACTCCATGGGCGTTTAGCTGATTTTTGGGCATTTTCAGTCACAAAAAGCCATAGAATCTTGTTTAAATTTTTAAAAGATAACCAAGTTGTCTATTGCGATATTGATGACCACGATATTTATAAATAAAAAGTAAGCATGAAGCCAGATCAGTTTCCAACCAACGAACCGGAAGTAGGAAAAGATGAAGTAGAAATTCCAAATCCGGTGCCGATGGAAATTCAGCCGCGCAAAAAGCGGACAACCGATCTTGCTATAGAGCCAGAAGATTTAGAATTAAAAGAGCGAAGAGATGAACAAAGAAGAAGGGGCACAATAGGTGATTATTTCGATTATTCCGAAGATGGTGTCGAAAGAGTTGAAAAATTATTTGATAGTTTAGAGCCATTTTTCAGGTCTGGAGTCGTGAATCGTGAAGATATTAAAAATCGTTTATTAGAACTTGTGGGTATAAAGAATAGAAGAGAATTCATTGACAGGGCATTTTCTATTTTAAAACCTATTTATAAACTTGGCATGAGGGATGCGGAGGGGAAGCATATTGAGAAAATAATAGTCAACCAAGCGGTGCATTGTGAAGTAAAAAGAAACACTATTGAGTTACACTTTCCGACGACAGGGATAGAACTTTCTAGGCTCGAGGAATTATTTATGGGAGGGCTCAAAGACTTGGCTGAGATTATTGAAGACTACCCAACCATCACTCACATTCACGCAGATTCGCGGCTCATCAAGAAGCATCCTGATCGGATGGAAGGGCTCGGCTTTACATTGGTGAAGGGGGAAACACTTCATTCAATGGGGGCGTTATATCAAAAGAAGATTTCATCGGTAGGTTTGGGAAAAAATAGTTTTGAATTTTGGAAATTAGAATTTTGATATTATTTGTAATTTGTATATTGTCCCGATGGAATACGGGATCCCGTATCAAAATTTACAGCTGTAAATTTTTATCGGGATAATTTGTAATTTATATTAAGATGTTCAAAAAAACTAAATTAAAAAATGGGCTGCGGATAATTTCGGTGCCGATGAAAAATGCCAACAGCGTTACCGTTTTAGTGTTGGTGGGCACGGGGTCAAAATACGAAACCAAAGATATAAATGGAATTTCGCACTTTTTAGAGCACATGTTTTTTAAGGGAACGAAAAAGCGGCCAACCACACTAAAAATTTCAGAAACTTTGGACCAAATTGGCGGGCAGTACAACGCCTTTACTTCAAAAGAAACCACCGGGTTTTGGGCAAAAGTGGATAAAAAACACACGGATGTGGCGCTGGATTGGATTTCCGACATGTTTTTGAATGCCACATTTAAAGCCGATGAAATTGACCGTGAAAAAGGCGTAGTGATTGAAGAGTTAAATATGTATTTGGATACCCCATCTAGTTATGTCAGCGAATTATTTGAAGATTTGCTGTATAAAGACCAGCCAGCCGGTTGGAGAATTATAGGTGAAAAAGAATATATTAATAGTTTTACCCGCGAAAAAGTAGTGGATTATTATAAAACCCATTATTCAAACCAAAATACGGTTATTTGTATTGCCGGGGACATTAACCCCGCCCAAGTCGTCCCAAAAATGGAAAAGTATTTTGGCGAGTCAAAAAATCAACAAGCTTCGCCAAAGTTAGCCGTAAAGGAATTTCAAAGCCAGCCGGAAGTTTTATTGCACCATAAAAAAACCGATCAAACCCATTTTTGCCTTGGGGTGCGGGCCTACGATATGTTTGACCCGCGAAGGCACGCGTTAACCTTAATGTCAGTTATTTTGGGCGGAAATATGAGTTCGCGCTTGTTTATTTCCGTGCGTGAACGCAATGGCTTGGGGTATTATGTTCACACTTCAGTTGATGCAACCACCGATACAGGATACTTGGTGACCCAATCGGGAATTAAAAATGACAGCTTGAAAAAAGCAGTGGGTTTGGTGTTGGATGAGTACAGAGATTTGCGTGATAAGAAAATTACTGTCAAAGAATTAAAGAAGGCTAAAGATTTTGTGCGGGGAAGCATGGCTTTATCGCTAGACGCTACCGACGCGCAAGCTTCTTTTTATGCTAATCAGGAAGTTATGGGCAAGGAACTTTTGACACCGGAAGAAAAAATGAAAATGATTGATAAGGTTTCTATAAATGATATAAATAAAGTAGCTAAAGACATTTTTAGGGACGATAAGCTTAATTTGTCTGTGATAGGGCCAATAGGCGAGAAAGAGAAATTGCAGTTGGAAAAATTACTCAAGTTATAGGCGACACCAATCTACTAATCTCATCCGAATCTACTAATACGATTTCGTATTCGTAGATTAGTGTGTTATTCGTATATTAGGGTCGCCATGATTATGAACCAAACTTTAGATATTTCATGGTCAACAATAGCCAAAATTTTTCTGGCTGGTTTTATCCTGTATGTTCTATTTTTGGTGAGAGATATTGTTGTTTGGTTTTTCTTTGCCTTAATGATTTCTATTTTAGTTGAGCCGTTGATAAAAGTTTTAAGAAAATTATTTATTCCTAAAATAGTAGCTGTAATTTTAGTCTATCTTGCAATTTTTGGCGTTATAGGACTTTTGATTTATCTGGCTGCTCCAATTTTTATTTTTGAATTGAATCAACTAGCCAAGGCAATCCCAAATTATTTTGAAAGAATTAATCCTCTTTTGAAAACTTTTGGCGTTGATGTCGCCCAAAATTTTGAAGATTTTGTTTCGAGCCTGATTCTGGGATTGAAAGAAAGCTCAAAAAGTATCATTACAGCCATTACTATTTTCTTTGGGGGGATTGCTTCAACAATACTTATTTTTATTTTTGCTTTCTATATTTCCATAGAAGACAAGGGGACAGAAAGAGTTATTGCCCTTTTAACTCCTAAAAAATATGAAGGCTTTGCGGTTAAACTTTTTGAAACGGCGCAGTATAAAGTGGCAGGTTGGTTTGGCGCGAGGCTTTTAGCCTGTCTTTTTGTGGGAGTGGCATCTTTCGCCATTTTCTTTATTTTTAATGTAAAATACGCTTTTATACTGGCTTTAATTTCGGGAGTTTTAACTTTTGTGCCTTTTATAGGGCCGCTTGCCACTGCTATTTTAGTGCTTTTGTTTGTAGGCATGTCAAACTCGTGGTTATTGGCTACTTACATGATAGTTGCCTTAACCGTGCTACAGCAAATAGAAAATAGCGTTGTCACTCCGTTATTAATGAAAAAATTCTTGAATTTGCCGCCAATTTTGGTTTTGATATCTTTGCTGGTTGGCGGAATTATTTTTGGAGTGCTTGGGATGATATTTATGGTGCCTGTGTGCGGCATAATATACGAATTTACCAAGGAATTTTTAGAAAAAAACAGCGAACAGGGAGTTATTGAACAATAAAGATGCTTATAAAAACAACTAATACTTGTGTGAAAATTCTCCAAAACAAGGAGAATTTTTTTTGCTTGGTGAGGTAGTGCACATATACGGTATGAATTTTGTGATGCCATAGGAGTAGTTTGTTGGGGAAAAGCAATGTTACTACGGTCATAAAATCGGGCAGTATCGCTATTAGGGCGCATGCGTAAATAATCGGCTGGTTTCCCAAAATCATAAAAATAGAAAAAATTCCAAGACCAAAGTCCAATGCCACTTTGGCCAAGTCAAACAAATATATTTTAAAGTATTTGCTTTTTATATTTTCAATTGAAGCTTCGGTGGACCGTAAATATTCAACATGGGGGAAAAGGTCTAAAAAATAATGGCTTAGTAGGGCCAAAAACCCCGCCCAGTAAGGACTGTTTATAGTTGAACCAATAGCCGCTCCGAATAGCATGTGTGCCAGTAAAATCATATTTTATAATCTTAGCAAATTTTAAGTATGAGCGCTATTGACTTTTGCGGGGGGAGTAACATGAAGTTAGGGTGAAAAGGTCGGTTCTAATAAAAAAGGAGAAAAATATGTCAGAAGAAAACAGAGAAAGAGGAGAAGTTAGTGGATTTGAAATTCAAAGACAGATGATAGAATTGGATAGAGTTAGGAGTATTAACAAGCTCGCTAAGCAAGCAGAAAAAATATTAAATAGTCAAGAGACTCTGTCCAAAGAAGTTCGTGAATATATTGCTGATTCCAAAAGTCACCTTATTGTTCAAGTACGAGAATACCTCAAGCAATATCCGGAGATGGAAGATAACTTTTCTGATTAAAGATCGGCTGCCGTAAAACCAAAGATAACTTCAACGGCTTTTTTCTTGCAAAAAATAAAATAAAAAACAAAATACAATAAAACAAAACAAAAAAAGTAATTAAATCCATAGTCTTAGAAAGTAAAAGCTTTTAATTTCTAAGACTATGGATTAAAATGAAAGTATGTGGGATTTTACATTCTGCAAAGTAAAAACTAAAAAAATTAATGTAAAATGGCAATTAAAACAAACATTACAGATCAGTTGCTCTGGGACTTGTATAGTTTTTTCGAAAAGGCAGGAGATATTGTCCGTCCCTTTGTCCAGCGTAAAAGGAGTTATGGCGAGCCTTTTGGATTTGAGAACCCAATTTTCAAACGCTATAGAAAAATGAAAAATAAGCGGGCATTTAACAATCTTATTCACTATTTGAAAAGAAATAATTTTATCAGAGTCAAAAATTTGCAGGGAAATCAGGCTGTTATGTTAACTAAAAAGGGGGCAGATAAGGCAATGCGGGCAAGATTTAAGTTTGAAGATTCAAAAAAAACAAAACGAAGGGACGGCAAATGGATTATGATTATTTTTGACATTCCTCAAAGACATCAAAAAGCGCGCAATTTATTGAGAAGCGTTTTGCAGAATATGGGGTATAAAATGTTTCAACAAAGCGTATGGGTGACTCCCTATGATGTGTCTGAAAAAACAGAAGAGTTGTTGCAATGGTACTCTTTAGATAATTATGTAAAGGTATTTTTAATAGAAAAACTATAAAAACTAAAAAAACTAACCCAGTCTTACAAAATAAAAGCTTTTATTTTGTAAGACTGGGTTAAAAATATTAAGGTTGTTCTAATTTTGTATTTGTGACCGTTTGTAAATGCGCGAATATGTGTGAATACTGCTATAAATATGCGTATTTGTAGGTATTGGAAATATTATTAAGATGCTATATAGTTCTATAATGGCAAAGAAATTTTATATTACCAACGCTATTCCCTACACGAACTCTTCCCCGCATATTGGTTTTGCTTTAGAAATTATAGGGTCTGACGTCATTGCCCGTTACCATCGCTCTCTTGGAGAGGATGTTTTTTATTTGACCGGAACAGATGAGCATGGTTTAAAAACCATGCGGGCAGCGGAGGCGGCAGACAAAAGCCCGGAACAATTTGTTGGAGAAATCTCTCAAAAGTTTAAAGATCTAAAACAACTGCTAAATTTATCGAATGATGATTTTATTAGGACAACCGATGAGAATCGTCACTGGCCAGCCGTTGAAAAGCTTTGGAAGGCCTTAGAAAAAAGCGGAGACCTCTATAGGAAAAAATATAAAGGTTTTTATTGTGTGGGGTGCGAGTCATTTAAAACTCAAAAAGAGTTGACCGAAGGCCGATGTTCTATTCATCAAAAGCCGGTTGAAGAGACTGAAGAAGAAAATTATTTCTTTAAACTTTCAAAATATTTGCCAGAAATTAAGACACTAATAGAAAAAGATATCCTTAAAATTATTCCTGCGCGAAGAAAAGAGGAAGTCATTGGCATGATAAAAAGCGGATTGGAGGATATCAGTTTTTCCCGTTCAAAAGATAAATACTGGGGGTTCCAAGTGCCTGGCGATCCGTCACAAATCATTTATGTCTGGGCGGACGCTTTGCCAAACTATATTTCAGCGATTGGCTATGCGAATAATCCTAAAAATTTTAAAAAATACTGGCCGGCCGATGTCCATTATATTGGAAAAGATATTGTAAAATTTCATGCTTTATATTGGCCCGCCATGCTTTTGTCATTGGGGTTGGCATTGCCCAAGATAATTTTTACCCATGGTTTTATAACTGTTGGTGGCCAAAAAATGTCTAAGTCTTTGGGTAATATAGTAGACCCTTTTGAATTGGTAAAAAAATACGGAGTTGATGCTGTTAGATATTACCTGCTACGTGAAATAACGCCAACAGAAGACGGTGATTTTACGATTGAAAAATTTGAACAGCGATACAATTCTGATTTGGCTGGAGGAATAGGGAATTTGCTGGCAAGGACGGTAACCCTGGCAGAAAAATTCAAAATGCAAAAATCAAAAATCAAAGTGACAGATCAAAATTTAAAATTGCAAATTAAAAAAACGGAAAAAGCGTGCAATGTTGCGTTAGAAGAATTTAAATTCAATGAATCATTAAAATCAATTTGGGAGCTGATTTCTTTTTGCGACAAGTATATCAATCAGGAAAAACCGTGGGAGGGTAAAAAGAATGCGTCGCAAGTTATTTCCGATGTCCTTTTTACGTTAAATGAAATTTCAGAATTGCTTGCGCCATTTTTACCAGAAACTTCAGAAAAAATGAAAAAAGTGATTAAGAGTAAAAAATCAGAAATTCTGTTTCCCAGACTAAAAAAGCATTGACATAGCTGACATATTTTGCTATAGAATAATTAGCACGCTCCACATGGGTCTGGAGGGCCTATCCACACTTTTAAGGAGGGTCTAGCTATGCTAGTCCTGTCACGCAAGAAGAATGAGAGCATCGTCATCAACAACGACATCACCATAACGGTGGTGGAAATCCGGGGGGACAAAGTCCGCCTCGGCATCGTTGCCCCCAAAGAGGTGCCGGTGCATCGCCATGAAGTCTTTGAGGCTATCCATGGCAAACAGCCCGGAGGCGATGAGCTAGAGAAAATAGTTGCCGCGAAACCGGCTGAATGATGCTTAAAGGCATCTCCGAAAAACTAAAGCGCGAAGACCATCTGTTCTCGCGCTTTTTCAATTCAAAAAAATAAGTTAAAATGGACACATGATTATAGACACTCACAGCCATTTGCAATTCAATGCGTTTAAAGATGACCGAGATGAAGTGATAAAGAGGACTTTAAGCCAGAACATTTGGACGGTAAATGTGGGTACCAAATATGAAACCAGTCTCAGCGCGGTTAAATTGGCAGAAAAATATCCGGAAGGCGTTTATGCGGCAGTGGGTTTGCATCCTATTTATGCAGCGGCTGAATTTATGAAAACAAAAACCGACCCCGACGAAGGGGAGTTTTTAATTAACGAGCAAAGTTTTGATAAAGAGGCGTATAAAAGGCTTGCCCTGAGCGATAGTCGAAGGGTGGTGGCAATCGGCGAAATTGGCTTAGATTATTACTACAAACCCAAAACTGCGGCAAAACTAAATCAGTTTAAAGAAAAACAAAAGCAAGTTTTTTTACAACAATTAGATTTGGCAAAAGAGTTAAACTTGCCAGTAATCCTTCATTGCAGAGTTGCCCATGAAGATGTTTTAGAAATTCTCAAAAACTACTCACTACCAACTACAAACTACAAACTCACTGGCGTCACTCATTGCTTTACTGGGACGATAGAAGATATGAAAGCATATATTGCTTTAGGCTTCTTCATTGGAATGAATGGCATTATTTTTAAGCTTAACTTAAATGAAGTTGTTAAAAATTGCCCACTAGAAAATATGGTGGTTGAAACGGACTGCCCATACCTTACACCCCTGCCAGAAGGAAATAAAAGAAATGAACCGATATTTATAAAACACACAATTCAAAAAATCGCAGAATTAAAAGGAATTAGTTTTGAAGAAGTTTCCCAAAAAACCACCGAAAACGCAAAAAGTTTATTTGGAATTTAGGCGCTAATAGTTCCTTGAAAGGAGAATACCATGGCCATAACTACGAAATGTTTTGTGGAGACTCTTTGCAAGCCAAAGAGATTTCTTACCTTTGACTTCGGAGATTTTGCAATTGTATTTACGAATCATCGCAACCGGGGCAATAGAGTAGATATTTGCCTTGGAGATGATTACGTAGAAAGATTTATGAGATTTTGTGAAGCAATGAACACGCGCGAAGATTGTAAGTTGGATTCAATTCAAATCAAGGGGGGAAATTTTCGCTACATCCAAGACGCTTGTCTGAAATTTCACAGCCAGTCAACAAGCCGAAGCTTTTCAAAGCTGTACTATTTGTTGGAGGCGAATTTTCCAAAACAGGTTAAATTGTATGGCATATAATGCGAATAAGTCCGTGAGCGCAACGGACTTTTTATTTTCTGTAAAAAAAGAGGAGCGGTCTGTGCTCCTATTATTTTATTCCATGATATGGGCATTTTGGATCGGTGCCAATCCGCCTATTGAGTCCCACAAATTTCTTTGGCCCTTTGGGGCAAGTGCAATTGGATTTCAAATCTCCCGTCTTGCCACAGAATGGACAAAGGGCATCTTTTTCGTTGCTAGTGTACAAGCGTCGGCAAGCTTGGCACTGAAAAGTTGACATAGTGGTTTCCTTTTTTAATGAGCGCAAGATGGTATGGCAATTAATTTACATCCCTTGAATTACGCAATGGCCATAGTAAAAGATTTTTTAGAAACCATTTTGTAATTTAGGGTACATCAAATTAACTCTACTGTCAAAATATTTTTTGAAATGTTGACAAGAAATTAAAAATGCATTAAATTGTATTATCAAGATTGATTGGCAGTGGAATAATTATACTGCCAACTTATAAAATTAATTTATAAAAATATGAACATCAAACCGCTTTCAGATCACATTTTAATTGAGCCAATAAGGGAAGAGGAAAAAACTAAGTCCGGAATTTTTTTGCCCGACACGGTTGAAAAAGACAAATCAGAACAGGGTGTTGTGATTGCCGTAGGCGAAGGAAAAAAAACAGAAGACGGAAAAATCATTCCCGTTTCTGTTAAAGTTGGCAGTAAAGTTTTATTTACGAAATACGGGCCAAACGAAATAAAAGTTGAGGGCAAGGAGTATTTGATTGCCAAAGAGGAGGATATTCTCGCAATAATTGAGTAAATAAATCAGCGATCCGAATAATCCGAATTCGCATCCTTCGCCAGAGGACGAATCCGTCCTTCTGCGGAGAATGTTCCGAATAACGTTAACGTATTAGGATTATTCGGATGTTATTCGTAGATTGGGATCGCTAAAAATTATGAGCAAACGAATAATTTTTAAAGAAGATGCGCGCAAAGCGCTGAAAAATGGCTTAGACAAAGTTGCCAATGCCGTGAAAGTAACATTGGGGCCCAAGGGCAGGAATGTGGTTTTGGGGTCTAGCTATGGCTCTCCCACCATTACCAATGACGGAGTTTCTATTGCCAAGGTGATTGAATTGGAAGACCCGACAGAAAATATTGGCGCTGAAATAATCAAAGAAGTGGCTTCAAAAACCAACGACATCGCTGGCGATGGCACGACTTCAGCGGTTTTGTTGACCCAAGCAATCGCCACGGAAGGACTAAAAAATGTGGCCGCCGGAGCCAATCCATTGGCTTTAAGAAAGGGTATTGTAAAAGCCAAAGATGCCATTATTGCCTCATTAAAAGAAATGTCCAAGACCATAAGCACCAAGGAAGAAATTTCACAGGTGGCTACTATTTCCGCGCAGGAAAAAGAAGTGGGCGAGATGATTGCCCAGGTTATGGAAGAAGTAGGCAAAGATGGCGTCATTACCGTTGAGGAATCAAAAACATTCGGGCTTTCAAAAGAAATTGTAAAAGGGCTTCAATTTGACCGCGGATATATTTCTCATTACATGGTTTCCAATGCAGAAAAAATGGAATCGGTACTGGAAGAGCCATATATCTTAATTACGGATAAAAAAATCGGCGCTTTGCCGGAATTACTGCCTATTTTGGAAAAAATAATCAAAGCGGGCAAAAAGGAATTGGTCATTATTGCCGATGATGTGGAAGGCGATGCCTTGAGCACGTTAATTGTCAATAAATTGCGCGGGATATTTAACGCGCTGGCTGTAAAGTCTCCCGGGTTTGGCGACGGGAAAAAAGAAATGCTGGAAGATATCGCCGCAGTAACCGGAGGGCAGGTGATTACGGAAGAAAAAGGCATGAAGCTTGAGAATGTGGAATTGGAAATGTTGGGGCATGCTCGAAGAGTAATTGCCACCAAAGAAAATACTACTATTATTGAAGGCAAGGGCGAAAAAGCAGAAATTGAAAAACGGATTGCCCAAATTCGAAAAGGAATAGATTTTTCCGCCAAAGGCGGACCAGCCTCTGGCTGGGATAAAGAAAAATTACAAGAAAGACTGGCAAAATTGTCTGGGGGAGTTGGAGTAATAAAAGTGGGTGCCGCCACCGAAGTTGAGCAAAAGGCAAAACAGCATAAGCTAGAAGACGCCTTACATGCAACGAGAGCTGCTGTTGAAGAGGGAATTGTGCCAGGAGGTGGAGTTGCCTTGCTTAGGGCTTCGCAGGCTCTAGAAAACTTGAAATTGGAGGGAGACGAACAAACGGGCGTTAATATTTTAAAACGGGCGGTGGAAGAGCCAATCAGACAGATTGCCCAAAATGCCGGTATTGACGGGGCGGTTGTGGCGCAAAAAGTTCGTGAAGAACGGGGGGATTTTGGATTTAATGCTCAAACGATGGTGTATGAAGATTTAATAAAAGCAGGCGTGGTTGACCCTACAAAAGTTGTCAGAACCGCCTTGGAAAACGCAGTTTCGGCGGCCAGTATGCTTTTAACTACGGAGGCGGTTGTTTCAGAGTTGCCAAAGAAAGAAGAAAAAGGAATGGGCGGAGGAATGCCGATGATGGGCGGAGAAGACTATTAAGCGAAATTTCTAATTTCCAATTCCTAATTTATAAAGGCGGCGCGAAGCGCCGCTTTTGAGTTGACATAATTTAAAAAGTTATATAGTATGATATTACGTTTGGTTACTGTTCTTTTAGTTTTTTGTAGGAGAAAATAACATGGAAAATCGAGATATCGTCATTCAAAAGAAGGCTGATGAAATTCGTCAGCAACTTGAAGGCTGGGCTCGTCAGAATAATATTCTAGAGCCCGGTGAATGGATTCAGTTTTCCTTAATGATTAGAAATGTGCCAGTAGTAGTTCAAACAACAGGAGAACATATCCTTTCTAAAACCATTAAGGCCTTGAATTTATGGCCACCCAACACAAGAACGTATTTGAAACCGTGTGGAATCAATACGGTCGGGGATTTGGTTAAAAGATCAGAAGGTGATCTTTTCCGAATAAATGGTATTGGTGAGTGTTCTGTGCGTAAAATCAAGGAAAAACTAGCCGAACTTGGTTTGAAACTGAGGAGTGACTAATTTCGTCCTTAATCCCAAAGCTCTCGGCGTCTTCGTCGAGGGCTTTTTTCTTGTCCTAAAATTTATCATTGTTTTATTGGGGATTTTTTGTTATAATTAAATTGAAATGCAAACAAAACATAAAATTATCAATGGTGATTCTCGGATAATGAAAGGGTTGTCAGATAAAAGTGTTCACTTAATTATTACATCACCTCCATATTGGCAATTAAAGGATTATGGTTCTGATAATCAGATTGGTTTTAACGATAGTTATGAAAAATATATTAACCACTTAAATTTAGTTTGGAACGAATGTTATAGAGTTTTAGAAAATGGTTGTCGTCTCTGTGTTAATATCGGTGATCAATTTGCTCGCGCTGTTTATTACGGGCGTTATAAAGTTATTCCAATCAGAACGGAAATAATAAAATTCTGCGAAACAATAGGTTTTGATTATATGGGTTCAATCATTTGGCAAAAAGCTACCACCATGAACACTACCGGAGGGGCTACAATAATGGGAAGTTTTCCCTATCCAAGAAACGGAATTATAAAGTTAGATTATGAATTCATTTTAATATTTAAGAAACAAGGGATTGCGCCAAAAGTTGATAGGGATTTAAAAGAAAAATCTAAAATGAGTAAAGAAGAGTGGAATCAATATTTTCAAGGTCATTGGAATTTTGGCGGGGCAAGGCAAGATGGACATATAGCAATGTTCCCCGAAGAACTACCAAAAAGGTTAATAAAAATGTTTTCGTTTGTGGGAGATACGATATTAGATCCATTTTTAGGAAGCGGGACAACTTCTTTAGTCGCAAAAAATCTTGATAGAAATTCGATTGGTTATGAGATTAATGCTGAATTTTTACCGATTATTAAAGCTAAAATTGGAGCTGGAGATTCTTTAAATAATGATTTTGAATTTATTGATAGCCAAAAAGATATTAATTTTGATGAAGATATAAGTCGGTTATCATATATATTTAAAGACCCTCATAAATTAGATAAAAAAATAGATATTAAAAAACTGCAGTTTGGTTCAAAAATAGATAAAAATAGTTACGAAGAAAAAAATGAATTTTATACTGTTCAAGAAATATTAGACCCACAAAAAATAAAACTAACTAACGGCTTAATAATTCGTTTACTTGGAGTAAAAGAGAACCCCAAAATTAACGGAAAGGCAATAGAATACTTAATTAGTAAGACTAAAGGACAGAAAGTTTTTATGAAATTTGATTCTTTAAAATATGATAAATATAATAATTTATTATGTTATCTCTATTTACAAAATAAAACTTTTATTAATGCACATATAATTAAAGATGGATTCGCTTTCCCCGATACTGAAATGGAGTATAAATATAAGGCTAAATTTAGTAACTTATTTCAAGATATTTATGAAAAATAAAAAATTATCAAAAGATTTTGGTAAAAAAGAAAAAGTTTTAAATTATGCTTGTCAAACTTATCAATTATCTCGACCCAATAAAGTCGGGGCAGTTATGGAACTTATTAGAGAATGTCAACCAAAGACCATCGATGAATGGGAGAAATGGTATTTTGAAAAAGCATATTCTGAAAATAAAGAACCTGTAAAAGTAACACAGGAAGTTTTAAAGGAATTGGGCGAACGTTTATATGAAAAAATTAATGTAATTGTAATTCCTGAATGGAAAGCGGCATTTGAAGATTTATCTTTACAAGATTGTAGGGAGTATATTTACAATTTAACAATAAATCGTACTTACGATGGTTTTATTCGTGAGAAATCCGTAGTAAATGATGGTTTAGAAAAGTATTTTCCAGAAGTAAAGTTTGTTGAAAGTGAAACTGACTTAGATCATACTGGCGATATAGATTATTTAGGATTTGTTGATAAAAACGCTTTCGGAATACAGATTAAACCAATTACGGCAAAAGCAAATTTTGGCAACTATTCTATATCAGAAAGAATGAAGCAAAATTTTATGGATTTTGAGAAAAAATATAAAGGAAAGGTATTTATTATTTTTAGTTTAGATGGAGAAATTGGCAACAAAAAAGTTTTGAAGGAAATTGAAATGGAAATAAAAAGATTAAAAAATTCAAAAACAATACCTTGAGCACATTATTATTAAAAGAGTTTATAAAAGATTAAAACATGGATTGCCCTAACAACCATAAAAATTTAGAAAAAATGATGTTCCATGACGTGGAAGTTGACTACTGCTCCGAGTGTCTTGGTATTTGGTTTGA
>CAYJVF010000001.1:26978-48775 GCA_964373565.1 uncultured Candidatus Saccharibacteria bacterium | reverse complement strand
AGGTCGACCGATGTTAATAAAAAGGTTTAGAATTAATATTGCGGCAGTAATCTTTTTAGAAAATTTCCGCAAATAAAAAAAATTAAAACAATGAATATAGGAAAATCAATTAAAACCGCCATTGTTTCTTTAACAATGGTCGCGTTAATTGCTCCTGTTTCAGCCGGCGCAGTTACAATTGCCGACCTTCAAGCGCAAATTAACGCTTTGTTGGCTCAATTGGCTGTTTTGCAGGGAGGATCAGGAGCATCAGGATCTCCGTCAGCTTGTGTTGGTATTGCCTTCTCAAGAAATTTGGCGGTAGGTTCTAACGGATCTGATGTCAAGTGTTTGCAAGCGCTATTAAATGCTAATGGCTATGCAGTTGCTTCATCGGGACCGGGCTCAATGGGAATGGAGTCAATGTATTTTGGTCCATTGACATTAGGGGCTGTGCAAAAAATGCAGGTTGCCAAATTCGGCTACTCTGCGGCTCAAGTAGGTCCTTTAACAAGGACTGAATTGACTTCATGGTTGTCTTCTTCACCATCAACTCCATCAACTCCGTCAACGCCATCAACTCCAACCGGATTAACCGGCGGAACCGGAGACATTACTGTGGCTAGCCTTTCAACGTATTCTTCTACCAACGTCGGGGAGGGATCAAATAATGTAAAGGTGGTAGCCTTTACAGTAGAAGCTGATTCCAGCTCGGATGTAGCTATAACCTCTATGAAGGTTCAGGCTCATCAGAGGACTGCGGCTGATGACAGGGATATTAAGAAATACATGAAAGATGTATCCCTTTGGATGGGGGGTGCCCAAATTGGAATGGCAAGCACATCAGAATTCTCTGATGCTTCTACCACCAATCTTTGGGAGAAAACCATTTCTACTTCCAATGCAGTTGTAAAGAAGTCAGAAAAGAAAACGTTCTACATCGCCGTTTCATCTAACAATAGCATTGATACCGGCGATAGCGACACAGATGACTGGCAGATTAGCATTTCATCTATCAGATTCCTTGACGGTTCTGGTGTAACCACCACTCAAGCACAAACGACCGATGTAACCACTGACGCTTTGACAGGCGTTGAGCAGACATTCAACTTTGCAACATCGCTTGTTGCAAATGCAGTTGAGTTGAAAATTGCCTTAAAAGACGACGATAAAACCATCAACAAATCTCACTTGGTTAACATCAAGTCGGGAACCGCCGATAATGATGATATTCCTGTGCTTTCCTTCACTTTGGAGGCAAAGGGGTCGGACATCAAAGTTGAAGAGTTTCCGGTAGTACTTACTACTTCAGTGGAAACAGATGAAGCGCTATTATTGAAGACTGTTCATTTGTATCGAGGAAGCACCAAGTTGGGTTCAGAAACGGTTGCAACCGGCGGAGCAGTAACATTTGATAACCTTGACTTCACGGTTGCCAAGGGTGCAAAGGACAGCTTCCAGATTAGGGTTGATGTGCAAGACTTGAGCGGAGCTTTGGATGAAGCAGACGAAGTTACAGCTGACATATCAGCCAGTACGTTTGACGCTAGTGTTGTTGCCAGAGATAATACCAACGAGAAGCTGACTTCTTCTGAAACTTCAGGGTCAGCCCTTGGAGAGGATATTGTCTTCAGGGATGTTGGATTTAACCTTGCACTGGTTAGCGCATCAGCTGTCGTAAGCCACGCTGGAGATGTTGCCAACTCTTCAGACCATGATCAGGGCACATTCAAGATTGTTATGGATGTGACTGCATGGGACGGCGATATCTATATTGACAGCACCGCTCCAGATGAGAATGGAGGCACTACGGAATCCGACTTGAATATCACCGGTACGGATACGCTCACAACAAGCAGCATTATCTGTACGTCCGGATCCTGCACATCAGAGACCAATGCCCTCAAGATTCCTCAGGGCGAAACAGGAAGGATTACCATTACTGCAGTGATTGAGGCTGCTGCAGACGGATTATTTGACATATCCCTTACGAATTTATTGTGGGCTACGACAGATGTTGACGGTGATCTTCCCTTCACGTATAACTTGACCGACTTCAAGACGCCTCAACTCTTCTTGAACATGGATCAGTCATAGTTATAGTGTGATGTAATTTTCTTGCAGAATTTCTGCATGGATAACAAAACCCCGCCTTTCGGCGGGGTTTTGTGTTGCTTTATAAGATAGTCGGGAGGATTATTATTAATGCTTGAGTTTGGATAATTGAAGTTCTTCTTCAGCTTTTTCCTGGTACAACTTTGCCTTTTGGGGATCTGTTTCGGCATTAGCCATTTCAAGGTAGAGGCGATGAAGCGTTAAGTGGTATTCTGGATTGCTCTCCCTAACCCCTAAAATGTTTTCTATTAACAGGGTAATGGTTTTATCTGTTTCTATCCACCCATCTCTTATGTTTATGGGGTCCAATTGTATTGCCAGAATACTTTTCAGGGCATTGGCGGATTTTTCAGGCTCGCCGTTTTTTTTGTATACAATTGCCAAGCCCGCGAAATATTTTGGCCGAGGGATAGCGTACTGGGTTAATCTTTCATAAACCCACTCAAGTTCATTGTAATTTTCCTTTTTTAAAAACAAGAATGCAAGCTGGGTCAATGGGTATGGAGAAAAATTGATATAACCCATTTCTTGAGCCTTTTCTATGTATTTTTTGCCTTCATCAAGCATTGCTTTATCTTTGGATTGATAAATTTTGGCAAGGCCCAAATACCAGTAGCAGGCGGTGAAATCTGGAGATTCATCAATGCACTCTTGGCTGATTTTTGCAAGCGAGTCGTAGTCCTCCCCATAGAAATAAAGGTTTAATCTTTCTGTAAAGATTTCCTGGCGGTTAGGGCTTAAGCTTTCAGCCCTTTCCAAATACCCCATGCTTTGGTTAATAAGCTCTCTTCTGCGTTCTGTGTTTTTTTCTGCAACCACATTGATATTATTAAAAGATGACATTGAAAGCCAATTCCTGGTGTATAAAGGCATTATTTTTATATTTTCCTGCAAGACCGCCATGGCAAGCTTTGCATATTTTGCATCATTTTCCGGATCTGCCCGAACGCATTGCTTTATAATTTCAATATATTGAATTCTTAGGTATCCGTCTATGATAGAGTGATTTTTCATCTCTTTTTCCATAATGCCTATTGCCGCTTCGCACATTTTATTACCTGCCAAATACTTTGCCTTATTTATCTCTGCATTTGCGTTAAAAGGTTTTATATTAAAAAGCCAGATAAAAATCACTAAAAACAATAGTGCTGTACTGGCTATTGCTTTTCTGTACCTGAAAAAAAGAAGCCGCCGGTTTTGACTTTGCAAGGATTCTTCCTTGATAATCAGACTCATTGCGTAGCCCGCTATAAGAAAGACCAAAATATAAGAAGAAAAGTTTTCAAAATTGAACATCAAATTTGCAAAGTAAGCAACAAGAGCAGCCTGTAATCCATGGGCAATTATAGGATTGATAGCATCATTGCCTGTCCTAACTTCTTTAACCGGCTTTTGGGTTGTTATGTCACTAAGCTTCCAAAATAGCAAACCAAAAAACAATGCAAAAGACGTGAACCCAGCAATGCCTGTTTCTACCAACATGTTTAATGCAAAATTATGAGCTTTATCCCACCAGCTGGCCGGGCTACCAAGTTCCATTTGTATATTTAATAAAGGTTTATAGTGCTGGTCAAAGCCAATGCTGAAGTTTTCTAAACCATATCCTACTAAAGGCCTGTCTAAAAATGCTTCAAACGAGACCTGCCAAGCAGAAAGACGGGATTGATCTACCCTCCATGTGGTAAGGTTCCTGAACAAATAATTTTTGTTTATTGGCACTTCAGGCTTGCTTTTTATAAATAAAACCCCTACTACAGCCAGAAGTATTATGATAACCAATGCCAGTTTGATATAGAGTATTTTCCTGCTTTTTTCCGGAAGGAGGTTTTTAGCAGGGTACAAAAAGAAAAAATAAGCTATTCCTGCAGCTAATCCCAGGTATGCACCTTGGCTGATGGTCAACAAGATAAGAAAGCAAAACAGGGCAAAGGCAAAAAAATAGAGCAATTTTTTAATACCTTTCTTTTCCTGAACACCAAAACTTAATGTTGGAAACACTAACAGCAATAAGTAAAGGCCCAGAGTGTTGGGACCGCCAATAGTTGAAGAGATGTTGTCTATCCTGCGAATAATAAAATCGCTAAAAAGGGCAAGCCATGAAGCGATTGCAAGCAGGCATACTGTTACTCCAACAATAATTGAAACATTCCACAGTTTGGGCCAATCCTTTTTGTGTACCACTAAAAAAGAAATGATAGCAAATAAAATATAGAAGCCATAATTAATAAAACCGCCTCCACGGTAGGGAGACCCAAAAAGACTATGGCTAAAATCCAAAGAAAAGATAGTTGCCAGTAGGTTGGCAACAAAAAGAGCCAGTAACAGCCAAAAAAGAAGATTTCCTCTGCGTATCGGGTACAGCTGTCTTGCTGGCGATAAGCGTCCGGACCAGAGCGCCTGGCAGAGAAAAGTAAACAGGATGATAGAAAAGATAATTTGGAATGCAAAGGTTTTTGCCCAATTCGGGGGGGAGAAATAAATCGGCCAGTTTAGCAAAGGCAGAGCCAGTATTACAAAAAATCCTATGAGGTAAATTCGGTAAAATAAACTGCTCTGATAGTTGATTTTCATACAACTATATGGTACAAGAAAATATTGTATAAAGCAATATGAAAAAGATTATTATAACTTCTGGGTTTTTTAACCCGTTAGAAAACATGGCATCATAGAGTAATGCAAAAGATTTGTAAAAATTGTGGTAAAAAGTTTAATCCAGTGCAGTGGAATCAATTTTATTGCGGTTCAAAAACTAAAAAAATAGGTTGTTCTTATAAAATGCAAATTAAAAGAAGCGCTGATTATAACCGTCTATATAATAAAGGATACATGAAGGAGTACATTAAAATGTGGATGAGAAGACAGAGGAAAGATAATACGGATTATGCTATAAGGCAGAGAAAATTAAAAAGAGAGTATGCCAAAAAAATGGATAAGAAAGAAATCATAAAAAAATGGCGTCATAAAAGTATAAAGAAAATATTGGCATGGAACCGGAAAAGAATTTTGGAGAAAAAGGGAGTTGTTGGCAGTCACACGGGCGAAGAATGGGGAAATCTTAAAGAATATTATCGTTTTAGGTGCGTCCAGTGTGGAATTAAAGAAAGTGAATTAAAAAAGAAATGGAAAGGGACTTATTTAAATAAACTAACTAAAGACCATATTGTCCCAGTATCAAGGGGTGGGACTGATAATATTTGGAATATTCAGCCATTGTGCGTGAGCTGCAATTCAAGTAAACATAAAATAAAAAACGAAAAAATAGTTGCAGTTTCTATGGGAGCCGACCCGTTTCATATAGGACATTTGTATAATATCTTAGATGCTAAGAAATTAGGCGATAGATTGATAGTAATTTTAAATAATGACAATTGGTTGAAAAATAAAAAGGGTTTTGTTTTTATGCCCGAGAACGAAAGAGCCGCGATTGTGATGTCAATTAGGGGGGTTGATGGTGTAATGTTAACAAAACATACTCTGGGTGAAGAAGATAAGTCTGTAGCTCGCGAATTAGAAATTCTAAAGCCAGATATTTTTGCCAAAGGGGGAGATAGAAACTCAAATAATATCCCAGAATCTGAAAAGTTAGTTTGTGAAAAATACAATATCAAAATAGTAAATGGAGTAGGGGGAGATAAGGTGCAAAGTTCTTCTTGGTTATTAAAGAATACAATAAAGTAAATACTTTCAAGTTTTTAAGAATAACTTGATACCGCTTGACCCCTATTGACACCTTTATTTAAGGGTGTATTATCATTTTAATATGGAGAAAGAAATAAAACCGGGTCAAATATATACCCCAAAAGAAGCAAGGGACTTTTTGAAAGTTTCAGAAAGCACAATGAAACGAATGCTAAAAAACGGCATAATCAAAGCATACAAAGTAAGCGGGCAGTATAGAATTTGGGGAAGCGAAATACTTTCCCTTGTTTCTCCTAAATTGGAATCTAAGGTATACGAGGCTTATTGGAAAGCCAGAAATAAAATTCGCAGAGTAATTGATAAATGGTAAAGAAAAATTTCCAAAAACAAGGAAAAGTTGGAATCTTGGGCTACGGTGAAGTGGGGCAAGCCATTGCCAAGTTTTTTAAAAACCCAAAAATTAAAGATTTAAACAAAAATGATGGCTTGAAAGGAGTAGAGATTTTGCACATTTGCATTCCGTGGTCAGAAAAATTTTTAGACATAGTTAAAAAAGAAATTGGCTCAATTAAGCCAAAACTTTCGATTATTCACTCCACCATACCGCCAGGAACTACCCAAAAAATCGGCGCCATGGCGGTGCATAGCCCAGTTAGGGGAATACATCCTCATTTGCACAAAGGAATAAAGACCTTTGTAAAATACGTTGGAGCGGATGACAAAAAAGCGGGTCAATTGGCTAAGAAACACTTGGAGAGCTTAGGCATAAAAACAAAAGTGTTTTATCCTTCAACTACCACCGAAATAGGCAAGTTGCTGGATACCACATATTACAGCTTGGTAATTGCCTGGCACGGAGAGAAAAAGAAATTATGCGATAAATTCGGAGTTAACTTTGACTGGGCGGTAACGGACTTTAACCAAACATATAACGATGGTTATAAAAAATTGGGAAAGCACAATGTCATCAGGCCGGTTTTAATTCCTCCACAAGGATATATTGGCGGACATTGCTTAATTCCCAATGCCAAATTACTTGAAAAATATTTTAAAAGCAAAGCGATAGATTTAATTTTAGAATACAAACCCAAAGAATAACATGCAAAAAGTTTTAGTAACTGGCGGAGCCGGGTTTATTGGATCTCACTTGACAGATGCATTGATGGAACAAGGATACAAAGTAGCCGTGATTGATAATTTGACTACCGGTAAAAAAGAAAATCTAAATCCAAAAGCGGAGTTTTATCTTTTAGATATTTCTGATTTCGACAAAATTAAACCAGTATTTCAGGATGTTGATTTTGTTTTCCATTTAGCCGCCATTCCACGAGTTCCGGTTTCCATTCAAGATCCGGTTGGTACCTCAAAAGTTAATATCTTGGGTACCATAAATGTTTTTAAAGCAGCTATTGATGCTAAGGTAAAAAGAGTTATTTCCGTTTCTTCTTCTTCGGTTTACGGCAACCAAAAAGAACTGCCATTGAGAGAAGATATGATACCAAATCCAATTAGTCCGTACGCTCTTCAAAAATTAACCGGAGAAAAGTTTGCCCGACTATTCTCCGATATTTACGGAACCCCTATTATTTCTTTGCGGTACTTTTCCGTTTATGGATCCCGATTTAATGCGGATTCAGAATATAGTTTGGTTATAGGGAAGTTTTTAAAACAAAAAAAGCAGGGCAAACCTCTAATGATTTTTGGCGATGGCAATCAATCCAGAGGGTTTTCTTACATTAGTGATGTAGTGGAGGCCACCATTAAAGCTATGAATTCCCCGAGGTTAAAGGGAGGTGAGGTGATTAATATTGGAAGTGAAAAGTCTTATTCCATCAACGATTTAGCAAAACTGATAGGGGGAGAAGTTCAGAATTTACCACCAAGAGAGGGTGATGTTTATGAATCCAGAGCAGATGCTTCTTTGGCAAAGGAATACCTTAATTGGCAGCCAAGGGTTAACTTTGAAGAGGGGTTAAAAAGAACAATTCATTGGTTTGAAAATGTAAGCAATGATTGAAAATATTAAAAACCAGTTTTTCGGCAATTTAGGGCTAAGGCAGACTATATTTAAGAATACTTTTTGGCTGGCGGTAGGAGAAGGAGTCTCCACTTTTTTGAAGTTCTTTTTGGTTGTTTATATTGCTAAAATTTTAGGAGCCACCGAATATGGAAAATTTACTTTTGCATTGGCTTTTATCGGTTTGTTTGTCGTATTTTCAGATTTGGGCGTTTCCAAAATTTTAACGAGGGAATTTTCCAAAGATAAAGATAAAGAAAAAGATTTTCCATCCATATTGTCTTTAAAAATTATTCTGAGCGCGGCGACACTGGTTTTAGTGTTCATCGGCTCCTTTTTTATTACTCCTGACCCTTTGATTCGCAGGATCATTGTGATTTTGGCTCTTTATACAGCAACCAATAACCTTTTGGCCACTGTCTACTCTTTCTTTAGGGCGCGCCAGCACATGGAATATCAGGCGGGAGCAGAAGTTTTACAAGCTCTTTTAACAACTGGCCTAGGCTTTTTGGCGCTTTTTGCCCTTCCTTCAATTGAGAATTTGAGCTTTGCCTATTTACTGGCTGTTTCGGCATCACTGATTCTTATTTTGCTTTTCTTCCATTTGAAAGTGTTTCAGTTGAAGCTCTCTTTTCATATCGCAACTTGGAAGAATTACTTGGCAATATCTTGGCCTATGGCTTTGGCTGGGATTTTTGGCTCAATTTACATTAACATTGATTCGACAATAATGGGATACTTAGGGCAGATTAATCAAACCGGCTGGTACAATGCCGCCCACAAAATTACCGGAGTTGTGGTCATGCCAATGGTCTTAATCTCGCAAAGTTTTTTTCCGGTTTTAAGCAAACTTTCGGTGGAATCTAAAGAAAAACTTCAAAAGGTATGGAATTACTATATTAAAGTTCTATTGTTTTTGATTGTGCCCTTGGTGGCTGGGGGGATTGTTCTGGCGTCCAAAATCATTGATTTTATTTATGATCAAAGCTTTCTTCCTTCTGTTCCCGCCTTTCAGATTTTAATGGTTGCCAGCGGAATCGGAGTTTTAACAAGTCCACTGATTCAAATCCTGCTTATTTTCAATTATCAAAGAAAAATTTTCAAGGCAGTGTTGTTCGGCGCCATAATCAATTCTGTCCTGAACCTAATTTTAATCCCGCGCTATTCTCTGTACGGGGCAGCTATTTCAACAGTTGTCACTTTTCTTTTAATCTTAATCTTGTATTTTATATTCGCCACGAGATTGACGCAGATCAAAATGATTAGTTCTGAATTGTTTTTTCCTTTGGCGGCGGTTCTTTTTGCCAGTGTTTTAATGTATTTTATAATTTCCCAGCCGCTTATTTACAACCTTCATGTAATTTTTGCGACGCTTACGGGTGCAGTAACCTACTTAGCTGGTTTTTTTGCCATAAACTTTTTAAGAAATTTATTTACTGTGAAATGATAAAAGAGTTTTTAAGAAAAAAATACGACGCTTCTTCCGAAAGAACTAAAAAAGCGCTTCAGATGATAATCCGTTACGTTCCGTTTACCTACTGGCGAGGCCGCCATCTTTGGTTTAAAAATGTTTATAATAGGTTTGGGCATGAAAAAAGAAAATACATTTTTATGACCATTGCAAGGTTCCTTCGCGCCAACCGTCCGATTGAAGGATACTATTTTGAATTTGGCTCTTGCGAGGCAAACACAATGAGAATGGCTTTTGACTCTTTCCGCTACCTGCAGAATTTTACTTTTGTGAGCTTCGACTCTTTTGAAGGATTCCCAGAGGTTATTGAAATGGACAAACAAGCAATATTTGAAAAGGGCAAAGCCAAAATATCAGAAAGCGATTTTACTAAAATAGTTACCAGGCATGGTATGCCAAGAGCCAAGCTTATCACTGTTAAAGGTTTTTATGAAAAATCTTTAACTGAAGATTTGAAACAAAGATTATTGTCCCAAAAAGCGGCTGTTGTCTATATTGACTGCGATCTTTATGCCTCAACTGTTCCGGTACTAAACTTTATTAAGGACTTTTTACAAAGGGGAACGGTAATTGTTTTCGATGACTGGCATTGCTATTGGAGCGATCCCGAGAGAGGAGAGAGAAGAGCCCTCAAAGAATTTAGAGAAAAAAATCCCAGTTTGATCTTTGAGGATTTTATTGAAACGGGTGAACAAAAAGCATTTATATTTTTGGGGGAAAAAATAATAAAATAACTTAACTCAATAATGAAAAATAAAAAAGCTTTAATAACCGGAATCACAGGGCAGGATGGCTCGTATCTTGCCGAATTTTTGTTGGAGAAGGGTTACGAGGTGTACGGTATTGTCAGGAGAGCAAGCACTATCAATACCATACGAGTTGACCCGTTGCTTTATAAAGATAAAATAAAGCTTTATTTTGCTGATTTGGCAGATGCGAATTCTATTATCTCAATATTGTTGAGAGTAAAACCGGACGAGATATATAATATGGCATCAATGTCCCATGTGAGAGTTTCATTTGATATACCAGAATACACCGGGCAGATCACCGGATTGGGTGCCGTAAGGATATTAGAAGCTCTAAGAAGTTTAAATTTAAGGCATGTAAAGTACTATCAGGCGTCAAGCAGTGAAATGTTTGGCATTAGCGCCCCTCCACAAAATGAAGAAACTCCTTTTAGGCCGCAATCTCCTTACGGATGCGCCAAGCTTTACGCTTACTGGATGACAAAGACTTACAGGAGTGCCTATGGTATGTTTGCTTGCAACGGAATACTATTCAATCACGAGTCACCGAGACGCGGGGAAACTTTTGTAACCAAGAAGATAGTCAGAGCTGCAATAAGAATAAAACTAGGCCTTCAAGACAAGATAATTTTGGGAAACTTGGAAGCAAAACGAGATTGGGGTTACGCTGGCGATTATGTAGAAGCGATTTATAGGATTATGCAACATAGCCAACCGGATGATTTTGTAGTTGCTACCCAAGAACACCATACAATACGAGAATTTGCAGAAAGGGTGTTTAAAAAATTGGATTTGAATTTTGATGATTACTTGAAAATTGACGAACGTTATCTTAGACCAAATGAAGTCCCAGATCTTCGGGGTGATGCGAGTAAAATAAGAAAAGTTCTTGGCTGGGAACCAAAGGTTAAATTCGAACAATTAATAGACATGATGGTCCAAGAAGTGTTGCAAGAAGAAAAACAAAAATTAACTAAAGGATTGTAGACATGCTGAAGCTAATAAAACATCACGAAGATTTTAGGGGAGAAATTTATCTTATTAAAGGGCTTAAAAAATACGAAGAAGTTACCATGCTTTCCACGAAAAAGGGTTTTTCTCGAGGCGGATGCGTAAACAGATTGAACGATGAAATCCATGTGGTTATTGAAGGCAGTATCCATTTCTTTATTGGCAACAGCGGCCGCGTCATGAAAGCCGGGGGGTTGGTAATAGTTCCTAAAAATATGCCACATTACTTTGTATCATTAACAGACTCGTTAGTGCAGGAGTGGGGTTGTATACCAGAAGAAAAAATGGAAAGAAATAAGCAATTCAGAAAATTGGTAAACAACATTAATAAAAAAAATCTTGAAAAACAGAAAGATAAAAAAATAACCAAACTATGAACACAAAACTCCGCCTTTTAGTGTTGAGTGACTCTTGGCCGAGCGTTACTCATACTATTCGCGCCGCCAATATAGTGATGTTTGAATTGTTAAACGAATTCGTAAAGCATGAAAATATAGATGTTGGATTTTTAAAGTTTAACAACCCATCAGCTTCAGGAGAGGTCTCACCAGGAGAGAAAGAAGGAACCGATGTTTTAATAAAAAAAGGAGTGGAGATTTTGGAGCCATTGTCTTTTCCGCCTCGCAAGCAGACTTCCAAATTACGTCATCTTTCAATGCTTGTAAATCCAAGATTGGAAGATTGGTATCCGGAGATTATTCATCAGAAAACTATTGAAGAAAGAATTTCTGAGTTTTCTCCAGACATGCTTTTTGTTCCTTGGTCAGAATGGGTTGCCGGTTTGTGTTCTGAAATAAAAATTCCAAAATTTGCTTATTACGGCAACCCTGATCCTAAAGTCGGCTTAGCCAGATCTTATTTTTCTTTTTACTCTGGCGATATGAATTTTTTGAATTTTCTGCGACTAAAATATTTAATGAGCCGCTTTGAAAAGTTGCATCTTAAAGTAATGAAAAGATACGAAATTCTTGGCGAGATGGCTATGAATGACGTCGATTATTATGTAAAAAGGGGCCATCCCAACGCTTTTTATCTTCAAAATCTCTGGGTTGACCGCTTTGGAGTCTCCTGGAGAGAAAAACGGAAAATATTTGAAAAAGAAAATCCGGCAATTATTATCGGGAGTATCGGAAAGGTTTTTGGAACTGCCAATCAGTATGGCCTTGATATACTCGGAAAATCTTTTTTACCGGAGCTGAAAAAGAAAATGAAAAACCAAAAATTTGAAATTCATATATTTGGAGCAGGCGAACTCAGCCCTAAATTAAAAAAGTGCCTCCAAGCGCCGGAAATAAAAATTAGAGGCTTTGTTGAAGATATTGATAAAGAAATCCTGTCTGCCAAAGTGTCATTGTGTTTAAACAGCGCCAGTCCCTTTAAGGTTGCTCATACAAGATATTTGCACGCATGGTCTATGGGTAGTTGTGTCGTTACTCATCAAGATGCCAGTTTATCTACTCCGGAGATTGTTCATGGCAAAAACGCGCTTTTAGGAAAGGATGTATCAGAAATTGTTGATTTGACCGTAAAAGCAATTAATGACGCAAAACTAAGGGCTGAAATTGGAGAACAGGGGTACCAAACGTTGAAAAAACATTTTACCAGTGAAAGGGTTGTATCAAAAGTTATGGACAAAATTAACGAATTTTTTAAAAAAAAGAAAAATACAAATGGAAAATAAATATTATCTTAGTCAAGAAGACTATGACAAGGGTGTTTCCTTGATGATAAGGTTTTGCCTGGACTTTGTTATTGTAAAAGACAACAAAGTTATCCTTTCAAAAAGGTTAATTAAACCATATAAGGGATACTGGCATTTGCCTGGAGGAATGGTGAGAAAGGGGGAAACAATAAGCGATGCGGCCCAAAGAATTTTAAAAGCAGAACTTGGTTTAGGGGCAGAGAGAATGGAAATGATGGGGTATATTGAATATCCTAGTGAAAAGGTTGATGAGGGGGGAATATCAATTCACAGTGTAAGTTTAATTTTTAAAACAAAACTGCAAAAAGGAGAGATTAGAGGAAGTTCTCAGGCAAAAGAGATAGAACTTTTTGGGGAAATTCCAGAACATACAATTCAAGAAGTGATCGTCTTTTTGAAAGAAAACTGGGACAAATTAAGTTGAAAAACAGGTATGTTTAAATTCAGCACAAAGGAATCTTCGAAATAGTTTATTACCAGAAAATTTTATTGGTTTTCTAAAAAGAGAATTATATGCCTAAAAAAAATATAAAATTCAATTTTCAAAGAGTTTTCATCATAGCGGAAGTTGCCAACACTCATGAAGGGTCTTTGGGGCAGGCAAAACAAATGATTAAAGCCGCTGCCGATTGCGGAGCGGACGCTATAAAGTTTCAAACCCATATTTTTGAAGCTGAAAGCTTAAAATCAGCTCCCAAGCACCCCACCTTTAAAGACGAAAGCCGTGAGTCCTACTTTAAAAGAACAGCATTTAACTTAGAACAATACCGGTTATTAAAAAAATATGCTGAAAGTTTGGGCATAGAATTTTTGTCTTCTCCCTTTTCCATTGAGGCGATTGATTTTTTGGAAAAGGTGGGGTTGCGTACTTTTAAAGTTCCTTCGGGCGAAGTAAGCAATTTACCCTACCTTGAAAGATTGGCAAAAACTAAAAAGAACATTTTTTTGTCAAGCGGCATGAGTTCTTGGCAGGAATTGGATGAAGCAGTAGAAACCTTAAAGAAACACGGCGCTGGCAATATAACCACATTACAATGCACCAGCAAATATCCTTGCCCGCCAGAAGAGGCCGGACTGAATGTTATGGCGGAAATGAAAAAAAGATATAATTTACCCATTGGCCTTTCTGATCACACATCTGGCATTGGGGCTTCTGCTGCTGCGGTTGCTTTGGGGGCCCAAGTTATTGAAAAGCACTTGACGCTGTCAAAGTTGATGTACGGACCAGATCCCAAGTATTCTATGGAGCCCGCGGAATTTAAGCTATTTGTTCAAAGCATCAGGGAGGCGGAAAGCGCAGTACGGTTTCCTGTAAATAAAAATAAAATCGTCCAGGAATTTGGAGAAATGAAGGTCATTTACGAAAAGTCTATCGTAGCAAACAAGGACTTTAAAGCTGGAGAAAAAATCATGCAAAAAGATTTGGCTTTTAAGAAGCCGGGCGATGGCATACCTGCTCGTTATTATAAAAAAGTTATTGGTAAAACTTTAAAGCGAAATATTATAAAAGACCGCAAATTTCAGTGGAACGATTTTAAATAATATGCTTAGTTATCACAAAAAAAGAATATGCATAATTGTGGCGAACAGAGCGCACTATGCCAGCATAAAATCAGTAATGAAGGAGATTTTAAAATACCCAGACGAATTGGAATTGATTTTGTTTGTCGGTGCCTCTGCCTTACTGGATAAGTATGGAGAAGTTGTAGATTTAATTGAGCAAGATGGTTTTAATATAACCGAAAAGTTTTATATGATGGTTGAGGGCGAAAAACCAGAAACTACCGCCATGAGCGTGGGAATGGGCCTTATCCACTTGCCTAATCTGCTGTTAAGACATAAGCCAGATGTTGTTATTGCGGTTGGCGATAGGTTTGAGACATTGGCGACAACCATTTCCTCGGTCATGTTAAACATCCATGTAGTCCACACCATGGGCGGCGAGGTTACAGGTACACTTGATGAAAGCATACGGCATGCTTTAACAAAATTTGCCCACTTACATTTTCCGGCCAATGAAGATGCGAAAAATAGGATAATCAAATTGGGCGAGAATCCTGACCATGTTTTTAACACCGGATGCCCAAGGATTGATGAAGTGAAAAGATTAATCGGCGAGAAAGAGAATGACAATCTCCATGACGAAAAAGCTTTTTTTGAGAAATATGAAGGAGTAGGAGGTGGGTTTTCCTTGGAGAAAGGAAAGTTTTTACTGGTCGTCCAGCATCCCGTAACCACTGAATATGGCCAAAATGGAAATCACATGAGGGAAACTTTGGCCGCGCTCAACGAGCTTAAAATGCCAACCATTATGCTGTGGCCCAACCCAGACGCTGGCAGTGATGAAGTTGCCCGAGAAATCAGGATTTTGAGAGAAAAAGAAAATACAAAGTGGCTCCACGTCTTTAAAAACCTTCCTTTTGAGGTTTTCATCAAGTTTATGAACAAAACCGGATGTGCAATTGGAAATTCTTCAGCGTTTATCAGGGAAGGGGCTATTATTGGCGTGCCAGTGGTGAATATTGGTACCAGGCAGCAGGGCAGGATGAGGGGAAGAAATGTTATTGACGCACCTTATCATAAAGATGATATTTTGGCGGTTATAAAAAAACAACTTGCGAACGGCAAATACCAGCCAGACTACATTTATGGAGACGGCGGAGCGGCCGAAAAAATTGTCAAAATTTTGCGGGAAATTGACCTGACAAAAGTCCCAATACAAAAACAAATATGCTATTGAAAAAAAAATTATTAGCAATTATTCCAGCTAGAGGGGGGTCAAAAGGAATTCCGGGAAAGAATATAAAAAAGCTCGCAGGGCGCCCGTTGATATCTTATTCCATTGAGGCGGCACTGAAAAGCAGGGGCATTGACCGGGTTGTTGTTTCCACCGATGACAAAGAAATCGCCAAGATTTCCAAAAAACTTGGCGCAGATGTCCCTTATTTACGGCCAAAAGAATTGGCGCAGGATAAGACTCCAATTATTCCCGTGTTGGTGCACATGATTAATTATTTAAGAGAAAAAGAAGGATACTTTCCTTATGCCGTAGTTTTACTTCAACCAACATCGCCATTAAGGAGAGTGAAACACATTGAAGAAGCGATTAAGAAGTTTTTAGGCAATCCTATGGATGACAGCTTGGTTAGCGTGGTCCGGGCTCCCCATAACTTCCAGCCGGTAAAATTAATGAAAATGTCCGGCGGATACTTAGCCCCTTATTTAAAAGGCCAAGGCACAAAAGTTTTTACAAGGAAAAATTTGCCCGAGCTTTATGCTAGAAACGGTCCTGCAATTTTAATCACCAAAACCAAGGTTATTACGAAAGATAAGTCATTGTACGGTAAAAGAATTATACCTTATCAAATGTCAAAAATAGCAAGCTTTGATATTGACGATATGGAGGATTGGAAAATAATTGAATCTTTAATAAAAACAATATGAAATGGTGTTTTCTAGTTACCTATAATCTCTTTATGGAATTTTTGGGTAAATTGGCCCATCAGGTCATTGAAAAAGGAGATGAGTGTTTTTTGATTTTTAATGATAAAATAAGCGAATTCAGCCAGAAGCAATATTTTCCGGAAGGGGCAAAATCAATTTCTATAGTTGATTGGTGCAAAGAGAATTACAAAGAAGAACAGAGCAATTTTGGAGATTTATCTTGGAAAGATTTTTTTGCCGATTTTAACAGATTTTGTTTATATGACATGGGCTTTGAAAGCGCAACTAAATTGATATCACAAAAATATCAGTTTTTTGATTTTTTCCTTAATAGGGAGAAGCCCGATGTGGTTATTTACGAGCCGCCTTCTGGAACAAGTTCTGAAATTCTTTACGGGCTTTGCAAGAAGTACGGCATTCTATATCTTGGTTTGCTTTATGCTAAAGTTTCAGGAAAGGTAGATGTTCGAGACCTCAAATATACCTGTTCTAAGTACGAAAAAACTTTTAGAGAGATTGATAATATTCCGGAACAGGAAAGGGACACTATCAAAAAATTTATTGAAGATTTCCTGTCCCACAGCAAGGTGCCGCCTTATGTTAAGCCAGAAAGAATTTACCGCAAGGAAATTGATGTTTTTTCATTTTACTTGAGAAAGTCAATGAAAATGTTGCCGTTTTGGTTGAAGTACCTTTCAAAAAGGGGATTTTTAAAGTCTTTTGATAAGGAAAGTGATGCCCATTTGAAAATGAGAATTAATTATCCTTTTCATGTCTTTTTTGTACGATTTAAAAAAATCTTTCAAGGGAACAAGTACGATTCGCCAAATATAAAAGATTCATTTTTCTTTTTTCCGCTTCAAAGTCAGCCCGAGGCATCAACCTTGGTTAATGCAACATACTTTTATGACCTCGTCAATACGGTTAAAAATATTGCCTTCGCCCTGCCTTTTCCTTATAAGCTGTATGTTAAAGAACACCCCCAGGTTAAGGGCGACAGACCATGGAATTTTTACAAGGAAATAAAAAAAATACCGAATGTTGTTTTGATTTCTCCATTTGAAAATGTGGGAAACTTAATAGAAAAATCCCTGGGAGTTATAACATTAACTAGCACCATTGGTTTGGAAGCGGCATTAATCGGAAAACCTACCTATGTGCTGGGAGACGTTTTATATGAATACCATCCCTTATGCCAAAAATTAAAAAGCTTTGCCGAATTGAAAAAAAGAATAGAGCAAAACTTAATTGAAAAGCCAAGTAGTCCAAATTTAGAAGAAGTGAACACACGCTTTGTTTCCTCTTATTTTAGAAACTTAATTGACGGAGATATCGGATTTATTTTTAGAAGCAAAAAAGTTGATACCAATGACTATGGTAAAATGTATGAAGATATCAAAAAGTTGTTTTTAGGGTGAAAAAATGAAAAAATTTTACAAAATTAAATCAGGGGATTTGCAAGATGCCAACCGTCGGTTTGTAGTGTCGTACTATCAACACACGCTACCGGGCGATGTGATAGACGCTAGTAAAAAGAACGATCGTAATAATTATTCAGAAATTTATCAGCAAATAAAGAACATCTTTTTTTAACCATGGAAACTCTTAGAACATGCAATGTTTGCGGAACCACTGATATTGTTACCATTCGCCAAGGGTTCAACGTGGCGCAATGCCAGGCGTGCGGGCATGTTTTTGAAAATCCTCGGCCAACCACAAAAGACATTATTGCATTCTATTCCGCAGGAGATAAATATGACTTTTGGCTCTCGCAAGAAGAGGGTCGCTATAAAACCGGCCAAAACCGCCTTAAAAAATTACAGCAATATATCAAGGGGGGCGTTTTACTAGATGTGGGAGCGGGCATCGGCCAATTTTTGGATGCGGCGAAAACCAATTTTCAAGTAAATGGTACCGAGGTTTCTATCTCGGCCGTCGCCATTGCAAAAGAAAAGTATGGTATTAATTTGAGAAAAGGTGAGGTGGAAAGTATGGATTTTGGCGGCCAGACATTTGATGTTATCACTATGTTTCATGTACTAGAACACGTGCCTAGTCCTTTAGAAACCGTAAAAAAATGCAGGAGTTTATTGAGAAATGGTGGCCTGTTGGTGGTGGCGGTACCCAACGACATCCAGTCCCTAGAGGCAAAAATACGTAGCATACTTTCATGGTTCAACATTGGTAGGTTTAAGCGCCGTGGCCCATTTGGGTTTAAAAATTTAGCGCTAGATGGCAGCAGTGATGAAATACATTTATCCCATTTCACCGTGTCCGTGCTTAAGAAGTTGATGCTGCAAAATGGTTTTGAGGTGGTTGATAACGGATTAGACCCCTACTACGCCGTGCTGGCGCAACGCCAGATATCAGACCGTGCAACCTATGCCATTTTTTCTTGGGTTAAAAAAATATTCAGGATTAATTTATACTCCACCATATGGATGGTAGCCAAACGTATTGCATGATTACTCAAAACACCAAAAAAGTAATTTTCTTGTTGCCCATATGGGGTGGTGGCGGAGGGGAAAAGGTGGTTTCTGACCTTTCTTTTAATTTACCGGGAGACATTGAAAAATTGGTTGTTGTTTTTAAAAATAAAAACTGCTATCCATTCAATGGCGCCATTATCTCATTGAATTTGTCGCTATCAACAAACCCTTTTTTAAAAATTTTCATTTTCTTAAGAGGATATTTTAAGTTTAAAGGCATTATACGGAAAGAAAAACCAGATTATGTTATTAGCCTTGGTTCCTTGCAGAATATTATTAATATTCTTTCCTTTAAAAAATCTATTGTCAGGGTTGATAATCCCATTGCCATCAGCCACCGTAAAGTGACTGAAAAGTTATATCCCGTTTTTGTCCGATTTTTATTCAGCAGAGCCTATAAGATTATTGTTGTCTCCAATGGTCTAAAAAAAGAACTCACAGAGAGATTTAAAATAAAAGAAAAAAATATTGACGTCATTTATAATTCAATCGATATCAAAAAAGTTCAAGAATTAGCAAAAGAACCTCTTGGGGGGGGATTTAAATCAATTTTTGAAAACCCGGTTATTATAAATATAGGTAGCCTTATTGGTCAAAAAAATCAAGAACAATTAATAGGGGTTTTCAAGAATGTAAAAAACCAAATACCTAAAGCCAAGCTTGTGATTCTGGGGGAGGGTGTTTTAGAAAGGCATTTAAGAAAAGTAGTTAGTAAATTTGGGTTGGAAGGCGATGTTTATTTCCTTGGATGGCAGAAAAACCCGTTTAAATTTATTGCCAAATCAAAGGTTTTTGCCTTGCCTTCTCTATGGGAGGGATTTGGCATTGTGATTTTGGAAGCAATGGCTTGCGGCGTGCCAGTAGTCGCCTTTGATTGCCCATTTGGACCAAAAGAAATTTTGGCTCCCCAGCTTGATATAAATAAGCCAGTGAAGAATATTGTGTTTGCAAGCTGCGGTGTTTTAGTTCCCTTACCTAATGAGTCGCATGACAGCAAGGAAGATTACTTTGCCAAGGCATTAATGAGGGTGATACAAGACCAATCGTTACGTAACATCATTATTAAATCTGCTGAGAAAAGAGTGCATGATTTTAATAGAGAAAGATTTTTAAAATGGTATCAATTTTTATGGGAATGAAATAATGAAAAAAGTAACATGGATAAAAATTAGCCATAGTAGGAAATATGGCGGACAGGCCTACGCTGACAAGGTTCAGGAATTAGTAAGAAAAAACTTTGATTTTGAAGAAATAAAAGTGTCTACGCCAGAAAATTACTTTAGATATTTTAAGCCATTGTATTGGATGTGGGAAATTTCAAGAATAAAGGGATGCAGCGATTTGTGGGTAATGGACTCTTTTATTGCCGTGGCTTTTGCTAACTTTAATAAAATGAAAGGCAAGAAAGCAATTCTCATACATCATATTGATCACTCTGTTTTTCCCATTGCATTAAGGCCGACTTTTTACTTATTGGAAAAAGTATTTCACATAAAGGCAAAAAAAGCCGATGTTATTATTACGGTTTCAGAATATTGGAAAAGCTATTTTTTGAAAAAGGGTTATAAAGATGTAAAATTGATTCATAACAGCTTTGACGGGCAAGATTTTGATTTTTCGAAAGAAGAAATCGAATCTTTCAAGAAAAAGCACGACTTTGACAAGCGCTCTATTATATATATTGGAAATTGTCTGAAAGCAAAAGGTGTGGTTGAATCGTACAATGCATTAAAGGAGTTGGATGTTAATTTGGTCACATCGGGGGAGCAAATCGTCAGCCTTCCAGTCAAAAACTTTAATTTGGGATACAGGGATTACTTAAAATTGCTTAAAGCTTCTTTGGTTGTTGTCACTATGTCAAAGTTCAAGGAGGGATGGTGCGGCACGGCTCACGAAGCCATGCTCTGTAAAACGCCGGTAATCGGTTCTGGCAAAGGAGGAATGCAAGAGCTCTTAGAAGGCAGTAAACAGATTGTTTGCAGTGATTTTAAAGATTTAAGGAAGAAGGTGCAGTATTTGTTAAAAAATCATAATATAAGAACAAAGATGGGCAAAGATGGTTTTAATTATGCCAAAAATTTTACGCGAGAAAAATTTAATGAATCATGGATGGATTTAATTAATAAGATTTTGCGATGATTAATAAAAACTTTCTAACTATAGATAGGGATTTTTTAAAAATCCTGCCAATAATAATTTTGATTCTGGCAATTGGCCTTTCACCAAGTATCCCATTCGGGAAAATTCCCAACGGGCATGTACTAGAAATCAGGGCAGAGGATATCATTATAATTCTTTTGGCTCTCTATTGGCTAAAACGGATAGTTATAGATAAGCAAAAGATTGTAAATCCGGCTCTTTTCTTGCCAATTTCTTTATGGCTGGGATTTCTTTTTGTTACGACGGCTATTAATGTGTTCTTTGGCAATATTTCAGCAGTCAATAGCATTTTTTACTATGGCAAAGAGTTAGAATTCTTTTTTATCTATTTCTTTATTTATTGTCATATTGCAACCCTTCCTAATGTAAGAAAGGCATTGCAGTATCTTTTAATCATTGTTTTTATTCACGCAGCGTGGATATTGTTCCAAGTTTTTTCTGGATTGAAGATTACCTATTATTACAACTTCACGACATTTATAGAACCCGAAGGAACTTCGCCCGGCGGCATGTTTCTTTTGATTCTCTTTACCTTTCTTTTCAGCGTATTTTTATACGAATACTTCCAACGAACGCACTCGTGGACAAAGCGAGCCTTCATGGGTCTTGTAGCAATTAGTCCTGTCGTCGGAATTGTTACATCTGGTTCCCGCGGAACATTCCTTGCTTTCGTCGTAACACTTGTGGTGATGGCGTTTTTGCTCGTTTTGAGAAAGGCAAGCCCTGCCGGATTAGGGATGGTTGTTGCGGGCATAATGATATGTATTGTCACTCTCGTTATAGGATATACGTTTTCTTCTGCAGATATCTTAAATAAAAGCGATGCCTTTAGGGTGTTTCGTTCTGAAAGTTTTTTCCGTTCCCTTGATATTAATAATCCTAATGCAAGGACGTTTTTATGGAAATTCAATCTGGAGCGCACTGTTGAGCAGCCAATCGCATTCCTTTTTATAGGAGGTGGAAAGTCTTTTTCTTTTGAACAACAACCTCATAACTACTACTTGTACGCATTCAATGAAGG
>CAYJVF010000001.1:22327-26878 GCA_964373565.1 uncultured Candidatus Saccharibacteria bacterium | reverse complement strand
CTTTTTCTTTTGAACAACAACCTCATAACTACTACTTGTACGCATTCAATGAAGGCGGCTTGATTGGTTTATCATTATTCCTGTTTTTACTTTCTAATATTCTTATTTATGCGTGGAGGGGTTTTATGGGTCCGGGGGACGACCTAACAATAGGGCTCTCTGCTGGTTTAATTTCAGCTACTTTGGGTATGATGGTTTCTTCGATTTTTGCCGAGAGCTTCCAAGTTGTGAAGAGCGCAGAAATATATTGGGTTTTTGTTGCTCTTACATTGTTTGTGGTGCATTATGCCAGCGCAGAAAAAAAGAATATAATTCAGTAGCTTTATAGACCTCTTATGAAAGAAGATTTTATCTCTGTTATTGTTCCCTGCAGGAATGAGAAAAACTATGTCAAGCATTTTCTAGATTCGGTCATTTTGCAGGATTGGCCAAAAAACCAGCTGGAATTTTTGATTGCAGACGGCATGTCAGAAGATGGCACTCGTGAATTGATTGAAGAATATCAAAAAACATACCCCTTTATCCGTTTACTGGACAACCGTGAAAAGTATACTCCTCTTGCTCTCAACACTGCTATTAAAGCTTCAAAAGGAAATATTATTATTCGTATGGATTCACATGCCAAGTACGAAAACGACTATATTGCAAAATGTGTAAAATACCTGCATGAATACGGGGCTGATAATGTGGGTGGTACCATGAAAACCATTCCTGCCAACGACACCCTTGAAGCAAAATCTATTGCCTTGTGCATGAGTCATGGATTTGGGGTGGGAAACTCCCAGTTCAGGAGATCGGGGAGTCAAGAGAATCAAAAACCCAGGGAGGTAGATACCGTCTTCGGCGGCTGTTTTAAGCGGGAAGTGTTCGACCGGGTTGGGCTTTTCAATGAAAAATTACGGCGCAGCCAGGACATCGATTTTAACATCAGGCTTAAAAAAGCTGGCGGCAAAATTATGCTGGTTCCGGATATTGTGAGTTACTACTACCCAAAAGCAACGTTTAAGGAATTTTTCAAACACAACTTGCTCGATGGCCAAGGAACCATTTTACCCTTAAGATTTACCGGAAAACCCTTCAAGTTGCGCCACTATATTCCTGGTTTTGCAGTCTTTTTGTTCTGCGCGTTATCCATATATTCTTTCTGGTCGCCTTTATCTCTGATTGTTCTTTTAGGTTTGATTGGGTTATATGTTATATTTGCGTGTTTTGTTGCAATCGGCATTGCAAGTCGAGAAAGAGATGTACGTCTCTTCTTTATTATGCCTCTTGTGTTTGCATCACGACATATTGCCTACGGGATAGGGTCACTCGTAGGATTAATAAGAGTGCTGGTATGAGAAAAAAAATTATAAAAATTCTTCGTTGGAGTGAAAAATACATTAATACTGACATGGTCTATGCGGTTCACGGAGCCTTCTGGTTATTGCTATGGAAGGGGGTTGGCATTATAACTTCTATCGTTCTGCTGGCTGTGTTTGCGAGATGGACTCCAAAAGAGGTATATGGCGGCTATAACTATATCCTCTCTATGGTTGGGATAATAGCTTTGCTGGCGTTTCCGGGAATTGATACTGCCCTTATTCGCGCAGTAGCTAAAGGTCAGGAAAAAACGTTCTTTACAGCTTCAAAAGGTAAGTTATTATGGGCCGGTCTGTCTTCATTGGTCTTTTTTGGAATTTCGAGCTGGTATTTTCTTCATCAAGACATCAAGCTGGGGTTATCTTTTCTTTTAGTGGCAGCTCTCTTTCCCTTGCTGGATGTGTTTCCCTTGTACTTGGCATATTGGAACGGGAAAAGTAATTTTTATTTGCAGAGCAAGTATTCTATTATTTCTCGCTTATTTACTGCGGCAGTTCTTATGCCCGTTGTTATCTATTCAAGGGATTTAGTTACTATTATTTTTGTATATCTTTTTTCCAATGTCTTAATTGATGGCATTTTGTTTTGGAGTGTTTGTAAAAAAGTCAAAGATACTCCTGTTGACGAAAATGTTATATCAACCGGCAAGCACCTTACGTTTAACAGGGCTATTCCTTTGCTTGCAGCTCACATAGATAAAGTGATTATATGGCAAGTTTTAGGTCCCGTGTCTCTGGCTATTTACGCTTTTGCACAACTTCCCGTGCAACGTTTGTATGATTTAATGCCCATCTATCATTTGGCTCTTCCCAAATTAAGCACAAAAGAGCCAGAATCAACAAAAAGAAGCCTGGGAAAAAAAGTCTACCAACTACTTTTTTTGACGGTACCATTTTATATACTACTTTTTATTCTTGCGCCGCACTTGTATCATTTTGTGTTTCCCGCGTATGAGGACGCCGTCCCATTCTTTCAAGTACTTGCTCTGACATTTATTCTCACTCCTTTTCTTCTTTTTGAGACTGCATTGGTGGCTGCAGCAGCAAAAAAACTTTTATATATCGTGCGCTCAGTTTATATTGCCTCTCTCTGTATTCTTCTTGTTGTTCTCACGCCTTTGTATGGGTTGTGGGGAGCCGTTTTCGCTATTTTAATATCAAAGATTCTTGATAGTGCGCTTCTATTTTTCGCCTTTCGTAGAATTTAAGTGATATATATACATAGATATGCAGAAACCACATAAAAAAAATTGGAAAGCACAGATATATCGTACACTGCAGAAAAATGCAGCAGATTATTTTTTAATGGGAGATATTAGAGAGGCAGATCGCCTTCATTTTCTTGAAATAGACAAAGATTCAACCGTTCTTTTGATAGGGGGAGGGTTCGGTTACACGACATTTTCCTTGTCAAACATGTGTAAGAGAGTGTTTGTACTGGAGCCGAATATGCGCCAGTATGCATTTTTAAAACAACGTATAGAGGAAGATGGCTGTGAAAATGTTGTGTTGCAACATGTTATTAGCCAAGAGGAGATAGAGGCTTTTGTTGCCGAAAAAGTATTTGATGCAATTATTGTCGAAGAGTCTTCTTTCTTGCGCTCGAGTAGCGCACTTTATGAAACTCTCATTAGGTCTCTTAAAAGCGGAGGCGAGATATATATCGCTGTTAAAAAGAGGGGATCATTTCGTTTTGCGCGAAACCTTATGGGGCATTTAGGCCTGCAAGATATTAGATGCTTCATTGTTCTTCCTAGTCATCGCGTTCCTATGTTTTTTTTGCCTCTCTACAACATTGGAGCCCTTCGCTATTTCTTTCACAATCTTTTCTATCTTGTTGCCACCGTGCCCCCCGAAAAGAGAGGTAAATACAAATTCGCTATTGGCATGGCAAACGTGGCCTCGAAGATGCTTCCTACGCGTTTTCTGGTGTTCTTATTGCGCATGGTTTTTTTAAGTAAAGCAGTCATTGCAAAAAAGGTCTTATGATTTCATCATTACGTAGCTATATTTATTCTAACTGGAAAAAGTTTCCTTCACTGAAAAAAGCGCCAGAAAATGTTGAGTTTCTTTTAGTGGCGGGCTCTATAGAGGGAGGGACAACAACATTTCTCCTATTTGCCGACAGCATGAAGTCTCCTTTTGCCGTAGTTCGCTCTGCACGTCATCCTTTTTGGGAAGAAGATCTTAAGAGAGAGTGGGGTATGCTCGGCATACTCAAGAACACATCATTGCGCGCTTCAGTTCCCTCTCCTCTCTTTTACGAAATATTTACTGGAGTGCCAACGCTCGGGGAATCAGCGCTTGAAGGAGTACCCATGCAAGTGCGGTCAGGGAGTGATGGAGTACCAATAATACCCCTCGCAAGAAGCCATTTTCGTTCAGCTCTTGATTGGATTATTGCTTTACATCAAGAGACGGAAGAACCTTTAGGTAAAGAAATTTCTCAAGGCCAAGTCATGAAAATTATTGAAAGATGCCAAGAGATTTGTTCTCTAAGTTGGCAAGAACGCAGGTTGCTCTCGGAGGTTATCGGAGTAGATACTTTACTGCCGCATTTGCAACGTTCCTTTATTGTCCACGGAGATTTTGTTCCGCATAATATACTTTTATCTAAAGACTCCCTTCGCGTCATTGATTGGATTTGGGCAAAACGGTCGTCATTGGGTTGTTTTGATATGTTTTCCTTTAGTCTTGTGTATGCGCTGCACGCTCGCAAGTTGGGTGGGTTGCAAGGCTATATCAAAGCCTTTTCAGACGCATTTTTGAATAGCAATAACTTTAGTAATATTATAAAAGAATGTCTGCATGAATACGCTGGATATATGGGTATTGAAGTTTCACACATGCGTTCTTTGTTTGCTTTTTTTCTGGTTATGAAAGCCGAGGAAGAATATAATCGCCGTCTGTCTTTGGTGCCGTATGGCTTTATTCCGCGTTGGAGTAAAAATATGAAAAATAGCGCAAATTTGACTTATCGCCAAGCTCTCAAGGAATCCATTTGGATTTATTTTATCAAACATTTGCTCAAGGAAAAAGATTCGTTTATAATTCAAGCGAGGGAAAAGTAAATAAGCCGCAGTTTATTTACTTTGACCGAGCGCAGAATTATATGAATGATGTAATTATTCATATATTCAAGCGAGGGAAAAGTAAATAAGCCGCAGTTTATTTACTTTGACCGAGCGCA
>CAYJVF010000001.1:0-22227 GCA_964373565.1 uncultured Candidatus Saccharibacteria bacterium | reverse complement strand
TTACTTTGACCGAGCGCAGAATTATATGAATGATGTAATTATTCATATATTCAAGGACAAAGATTCTCATGGATAATGTTTCAATAAGGGGAGAAAGCTTTATTGTGATGCTCTTTACTGAGTTAAAGAAGCAGGGCATTTTGTATGCTGTACTTAGAAACTACATGGAGTTTCCTCGAGTACCTGTGGATACAGACATTGATCTTCTCATATCCCCAAAGGATGAAAAGCGATATAGGGAAGTTTTTAAGTTTGCCGCAAAAAAACATAACGTTGCAATCGTGCGAGAGAGGCGAAACGTTCATGTGCGAGCCTTTTTCATATATCAACGGCATCCAGAGAGAATGGCGCTATGGATAGATGCCTTTACTTCCTTCACAAGCAAAGGATTGAAATGGGCAGATGCTGACGTTGCGCTTAATGCTCGCCAAGAGAATGAACGGGGAATATATGTAATGCCCAAAGGCATGGAAGGAGCATCGTTATTGCTGAAAGAAATCTTGGCGAATCGACCGGTGAAAGAAAAGTATTTTGATAGTATCATGCGATATGCAAATGAAGATCCCCCATCCTTCTTAAAACTACTCTCTCTTCACATGGATCCTGCGCTTGCCAAAACAATACACACGTTTGCATGCAAGGGAGAGTGGACGAATGCCCTTAAAGAAGGCGGCAAGTGGAGGCGAAGTATTTTTTTTGCTAATCTCAGGCGAGCTCCGATTGAGACTATCAAATATTTTATGAGCTTTGGTGTTCAAAGTGTAGTGGAGCAGATAAAGCCGCGAGGCGGTCTGATTATTGCGTGTATTGGTCCCGATGGGGCGGGAAAATCTACACTTTGCGCAGCTCTTAAAAAGCGATTGCAGGACTATCCTTTTCGGAAAATAAAAATGTACCACGGAACTTTCGGGTTGTTTCCTGAACTGCAGCAGCTTCGTTCTGCAATATTATTCCGGAGAAATCAAAAGGATTCGCCACTTCCCGTGTATAACCTTCCGAGCCAAAATAGTAGCCTACGATCCTTTATTCATCTGCTATACTATGGAATAGAAGGAATTGTTGCCTGGCCCAGTGTTTTTTGGGGACTCTTGCGAGGAGATGTTTTCTTGTTTGATAGATATTTTTATGATTTTGCTATTCCCGGACGAAATCAATTACTATTTCGAATACTACAGAAAGTGATTGTGCGCCCTCACGCAGTATTTTTATTGGTTAGCTCCCCTGAAGAAATTTATCGGAGAAAGCCAGAGATTCCCATTGAAGAAATTCAAAAGCAATTTCAGGTCTTTCAAAGCGAGCAATTTAGAAAAATCATTTATCCAGAAGAGGTGCGGCTTGAAAAAGAGCCAGAAGAAATAGCGACTGATATTGAAGAAAAAATTGTTTCAATTATTATATGAACACATCCGCATATCAAAAACCATTTATTTCCATTATTATTCCTTGCCGAAACGAAGAACAGTTTATTGGGCGATGTCTTGACTCGATTATTGCAAACGACTACCCAAAAGAACGCCTTGAGGTACTTGTCATAGACGGGGACAGCGAAGATAATACCCGGCATATTATCGGCAAGTATGCTGCAAAAAAGCCCTACATACGCATGCTCGACAATCCCGGCAAGATGCAAAACCTTGCTCTTAATATTGGTATTCGCAATTCAAGGGGAGATATTATTATGCGTATGGATGCGCACAGTGAATATAAATATAATTACGTGTCTGAAGCAATCAACGCTCTTCAAAAATACGGGGCTGACAATGTAGGCGGACGATGGGTAACACTTCCACGCGACAACACGATGATTGCAAAAGCAATTTGTGCTGCAACGTCCTGTTACTTCGGAGTAGGAAATGCTTACTATCGTCTTCGCAGTTTAGGCAAAGATAAGCCTATTCTCAATAAGCCAAAGTGGGATATTAATGCGCCCTATTTTTGCTGTAGGCGAGAAGTTTTTGACAAAGTCGGACTTATTGATGAAAAACTTGACTACAGCGAGGATATCGATTTTCGCCGCAGGTTAAAAGTGGCGGGCTATCGTACATTGTTTGTTCCTACCATGGAATGCTATTATTACATGCGTACAGATTTGAAATCGTTTCTACGACACATGTTCCATAATGGGTATTGGGTACTGCATCCGTTGAATTTGACTTCCGGCATTTCTTTCTCGTTGCGCCATCTTGTGCCCCTCGCTTTTCTAACGTTTATTGCAAGCATGTTTATATTTGGATGGTGGTTTCCTATAAGCTGGATACTATTGGTAGTGGTTATAGGATTTTATTTTCTGCTCGCTCTCTATTTTTCATTTCGCTTAGCTATACGAGAAAAAAATTTGGCGATATCCTTTTTTCTTCCTTTTATTTTCTTTCTTCTTCATCTGGCCTATGGACTGGGTTCTCTTGTTGCGCTTTTCAAGCTCATTGCCGTCCAGATAAAAAAAGCCTTACGATTTGATTTGTTGCAGTCAAGACAAGCTGCCTACTTAAGTATATGGCATACTCCTGTGTCTTATCTTTTGAAAATTGCATATACTGGTGTGACATTTAAAAATATCCTTCTATTTATAGTAGATTATTTGGGTGTGCTTGGTGGCGAGGTTGTATATACCTTCTATGGAGGTTGGCAGATGGTAGCTCGAGGCGGGACGGCAGATTGCAAGGAAATTGCAGTTGTTATGTCTGGGTATGAATATCCTCTTAATAGCTTGCCAATAAAGACGCAACCTACTATCTTTGACATTGGAGCTCACGTCGGAAGTTTTTCTCTCTACGCATTTTACACATATCCCGATGCAGATGTGTATAGTTTTGAGCCAAGCAAAGAGAATTTTAGCTATCTTAAGAAAAATCTTAAAAAAAATGGTATTGGATGGGAGCGCTGCAAGGCATATAACTTTGCTCTGGGAGACTACAATGGCAGTGGAATGTTAGATGTGTCAGGGGAAAATAATGGATACGCGCTTGGTTCTGGCGACGAAAAGAAGTTCATGCAACCATGTTTTGTGCGAACGTTAGCCGATGTCTGCAGGGAACACGCTATATCTCGTATTGATATTCTCAAGATGGATGTGGAGGGAGGTGAGTACGGCATTTTACAACATGAAGAGTCTTTTAAGTTGTTGCAGGAGAAAGTCCAGTTTCTCCTTTTAGAGCACCACTACATAGATTCAAAAAAAAATGTAGACTGGATAAAACAAAGATTGAAGTCTTTCTTTGATATAGTATTTAAGCGAGGCGATGTAATCTATTGGAAAAATAAAAGAATAAGTTGACCAGTATTCTTTAATTTATCAAAAAGTTATATAGTAAGATGTGAGAATACTACAATAAGCTCCCGATTATTATTATCATCATATGAATAAACATAATTCTCAGTACATTGAAGATCAGGAAACGTCTGAAATTAAAAAGATGTTTTACCGGACCAAACCATGCAATCGGCAAGAGTATATTATGAATTTTTGCAAGGGGAAACGGGTTCTTGATATTGGATGCACATGTTGGTCCAATACGGAACTCCGCATGAAGCATGAAACTCTTCTGTACGAGCGCTTGCTCAAAGTAGCCTCTATAGTTCATGGGATCGATATTGACCGGGATGGAATAGAATATATGCGCGAAGTTCGCGGATATACTGGGGTATTCTGCATCGACGCTACAGACTTGCAAGGTAGCCATCCCGAACTCTTGGACACTTATGACGTTATTGTTCTTGGTGATATTGTTGAACATGTGACAAACCCTCAGGATGTTTTTGTCGCGGCCGCTTCGCGGCTTGAAAAGGACGGTCAGCTTATTATCACTTTGCCTAATGCTTTTCACCTCTATGGTTTTATGAGGGCGCTTGCAGGAAGTGAATGCACACATCCTGATCATGTCGCTTTCTATTCACCCATGAATATCCAAGAGTTGTGCAGGAGATGTGCCTTAAAATTACTTGAGATGCAAGGATACTATGAGGATTCATATAAAGAACATTTCCTAAAGCGCGCCTTAAGGAATGTAGAGCGCTTGGGAATGCGGTTTTTCCCCGGGACTTCTTGCGGTATTATCTGTCGGGTTCGGCCACGGTAAAGTAAAGAATAATAAAAGAATAATAAAAAAATAATGAAATGTCTTGTTACCGGTGGAGCCGGTTTTCTTGGTAGCCATATCGTTGATCGTCTGTGTCAAAAAGGTCATGAGGTTGCTATCATTGACAATCTTTCTTCTGGAAGGGAAGAGTATGTTCCTAAAGGAGTGCTTCTTTATAAGAATAGCGTTGAGCATGAGGATATTTTCAAGATTTTTGTCAAAGAAAAACCAGATGTCGTATTTCATTATGCAGCGCATATTGAGGCGCGTGAGTCTGTTAAAGACGCATCTTTCGATGCTAAGGTGAATATACTGGGTAGTTTGAATATTCTTGAAGCGTGCCGCAAAATTGGGGTAAAGAAAGTAATTTTTGCCTCAAGTGGAGGAGAGGTGTATGGAGATGTAAAAGAGATGCCGGCACGCGAGGATTTTTTACCTATGCCTGTCTCTCCTTATGGCGTTGCAAAGTATGCCGTGGAGAAATATCTCTATTCATACTCGAGGCTTTTTGGGATTGGATTTGTTGCCCTGCGATATGGGAATATTTATGGTCCAAGGCAAAACCCCTACGGAGAATCCGGTGTAGTTGCCATTTTTGCCAAGCGCATGCTGAGTGGAGAGTCTATTATGATCCATGGGGACGGTAGCCAGACGAAAGATTATGTATACATTCAGGATGCTGTTGCAGCTACAATCCTTGCAATGGAAAAAGATATTCAGGGCGTAGTAAATATCGCAAGCGGCAAGGAAACATCTGTTATGGAGATTTATACTATCCTAAAAGAAATAACTGGATTTTCTAATGGAGTTTTGCATGTCGATTTTCCGGTGGAGGGATTTTGCAAGCATACGTATCTTTCGATTGAAAAAGCAAAAAAAGAACTTGACTGGGAGTCCACTGTGTCATTGCGAGATGGAATTGAAAAGACTGTCGAATGGTTTAAGCATAATCATGATATATCAAACAGTGAAGCGAGAAAAGAAAAAGAAGCGGCGTTTCACGATGCAGTCAGGGACGAAAATTATAGCGATTTTTCGCGCCTCACCACCAATAAAAAGTTTTACGCAATTACTCGAAAAAGCAACGCCTTTACGGAAAGTTGGTTGAGTAAAATGTGTCAAGGCAATAAAGTTTTGGATTACTGTTGCGGTGAGGGAGTTTTAACCAGAAAATTAGCAAAAAAAGGAGCTTTTGCTTACGGCATTGATATTTCTCCTTTTTCCATTAATAAGGCGCGAGATAAATCTGTAAAAGAAAACTTATCAGATAAAACATTTTTTTCGGTAATGGATGCTGAAAAAATGGATTTTGAGGATAATTTTTTTGACATAGTAATTTGCCATGGAGTCCTGCATCATTTAGATGTCAAAAAAGCTTTTCCTGAAATTGCAAGAGTTTTAAAGCCGGATGGAAAAGTAATCTGCGTTGAACCGCTTGCTTATAACCCCATTTTCCAGCTTTACAGGAAACTGACTCCGCATTTAAGGACAGAATGGGAGGCAGAGCATATTCTTACAAGAGAATCTATAAATGAATCAAAAAAATCTTTTGACAAAATGGAAACAAGATTTTTCCATATGTTTTCTTTGGCGGCTGTCCCTTTCCGTAATACAAAAATTTTTAATCCAGTATTAAGTTTCACGGAATTTTTAGACAGAATTTTTTTAAGCTTGCCGTTTGTTAAATGGTGGGCTTGGCAGATAACATTTATCCTGTCTAAACCTAAAAAGTAGTATTATGGAAGAAAGAAAACTAAAGGAAATTGAATACTACGATAACGAGGCAAAAAATTCTCAAGGAAGCAAAAAAGAAGCGGGAAGCTTAAAAGATTTTGACCCGTTTTTTTTGGAAAGCTACCGGTTTTTAAAAGAGTATTTAAAAACTGGGTACCAAGATAAAGATGTGTTGGATTATGGTTGCGGTACTGGAATCCACCTAAACTGGCTTGCAAAATATCTTAAAAAAGTTACGGGTATTGACCTTTCGCAAAATTCTTTAGATAAGGCTAAAGGATTGGAGAATAATATTACACTGGTTTTAGGGGACTGTGAAAAAACAGAATTTCCCAATGAATCATTTGATGTGGTATTTGATGGCGGCACTTTTTCTTCTTTGGATTTGGAAAATGCTTTAAAAGAGATTCACAGGGTTTTAAAACCATTCGGGCTTTTGGTTGGTATAGAAACATTGGGGCACAATCCGATAACTAACTTAAAACGCAAAATCAATAAAATTTTAGGCAAGAGAACCTCTTGGGCGGCAGGCCACATTTTTAAAATCCAAGATTTAGATATCGTAAAAAAATATTTTAATATAATCCAGTTAAAATTTTTCCACCTCGTTTCCTGGGTTGCTATTCCATTTTTAAATATGCCAGGCGGAAAAATATTTTTAAAAATTTTAGAAAAACTAGACCAGTTTTTAATAACAATTTTCCCTTTTTTGAAAAAGTATTCCTTTAAAATAGTATTTGTGTTAAAAAAGAAATGATAAAGCGCTTGTTTGATATAATTTTTTCTTTTATTGGATTAATCGTTACTGTACCATTATTGGTTGTTATTGCTTTTTTAATAAAAAAAGATTCGCCAGGGCCCATATTTTACAGAGCAAAAAGAATTGGAAAGGACGGTAAAACTTTTACAATGTATAAATTTAGGACAATGGTTGAAAACGCTGATAAAATGGGCGGACCTTCTACGGCTTCAGACGACCCGCGTCTTACTAAAAGTGGATTGTTTTTAAAAAAATACCAACTTGATGAGCTACCCCAATTAATCAATATATTGAAGGGGGATATGAGTTTTGTGGGGCCGCGGCCGGAAGTTAAAATATATGTAGATATGATGACAAAAGAAGAAAAAAGTGTTATATTGTCGGTAGTGCCGGGCATGACTGACTGGGCTTCTTTATGGAATTTTCACGAAGGGGAAATTTTAAAGGGGTCTAAAGATCCAGAAAAAACCTATATGGAAGAAATAAGGCCGGAAAAAATCCGCCTGCAAATGAAATATGTTCAGGAGAGGACATTTTTAAAAGACATAATAATTATATTTCAAACTATATTTAAAATATTTAAATAATTAATATGGGAGAAAACTTAGATTCAAATATTCCACCCGAAGAGAGGCGATTAAGGAAAAGAGTTTTTAAAGATATGAAAGAAATTGGGCGAGGAGAAAATCCTTCCTCGGAACAGGATTGGGATTTGATTTGGGTTCTATCGGGCCCCGGCATTGACATTGCGGAAGATTTCCCAGAAGGGAAAGATATAAAAGATGTAATTTTTTTAGGAGGTCATGTGGATGACGGGCCAGCAAGAAGAGATGCAGAAAAAAAGATCAATGAAAGCAGAGAGAGGTTAGAAACTGGAATTGAAGTTGCTAAAAAAGTTGCTGCCAAAAGATTGGGCAAGAAAGTTGAGGAACTTACTCAGCAAGACATAATAGAAAACGCCCCTCCTGTTTATTGGAATGGAACGGACGAAGGAAATGATAATCTTAGGCAAAGAATTAGTGAGGGGTTTTTAGAAAAATATGATTTCCCTGCTGAAAAAATTATTATTTCTCCTAACTTGGGCATACAACACACGGGTCACCAATTCGAAAAAATTGAAGATGGCATAATTGAGGGTAAAAGGAAGATTGTTATAGTCAGCGATACATATCATTTGCCGAGGGTAAAAAGGTATTTGGACAAAAAAGACAGTAAAATAAACAAGGAAAACGCCGTTCTATACGCCTCCGAACCTAAAAGGGTTCCGGTTGGAAAAGCTTTGGGCGAAATTAAAAAAATTCCCAAATACATTAAAGGAGGCGTTTTACCAGAGGAGCCGATTGAAGAGGGAGAGCTAGATGAGAAAGAATAAAATCCCAAAAATTAAAAACTTTTCATGAAACAATCAGGAGAATCGGAAATTTTTATAATAATGCTTGAAATTCTAATAGATGGTCCGAATTGGAAAAAAGGCGATCTAGATAATACGGCAATTCTTCTTTTGCCAGGTGTTTATCAAGAATATCGAATTTCACAAGGAGTAAAAATTTGGCCAAAAGAAGGAAAATATCTTTGGGTTGCGGGCACAAGAGGAGATCCTTCTTATACAAGGGAAGATATTATAAGGGCAGTAGGTGCTGACTCTCCTGATATTGTATGCCAAGGATTTGCCAAGCACACACTTGACCAAATGGAATGGTGTGTTTCTTTGCTCAAAGAAAACCCTAAAATTAATCATTTAATAGTAACAACTGCTGCATACCATTTACCCAGATGTTGCCTGACTTTACTGCAGGTCCTTAAAAAGTCAAGGAAAACTATTGCGATTTCTCCAGTACCAATTCTTAATCCAGCTGGAGATTCTTTTTCTCCCGAATCATCGGAAAATTTTGTAGCGGAAACAAAGAAAATTCAAGAATATCAAGAAAAGGAAGATGTACTTTCACTCGAGTCATGGAGAGAATACATAAATTGGCGTATTAAAAAAATATAAGAATCGTTAATTATGGATACTGCTGAAACATCAAAAGAATTGCGCAAAAAGATTGTGAAGCTTAAATATGGCTCGCAGGGCGGACATCTTGGGTCAGCTTTGTCGTGCATTGATATTTTAAATGTTCTTTATTTCAAAACTTTAAATATTGACCCGCAAAACCCAAAAAAAGAAGATAGAGATAGATTTATTTTTAGCAAGGGGCATGCAGCTGCGGCTTTGTACTCCGTGCTTTGCCAGAGAGGGTTTTTTCCAGAATCTGATATGATTGAATGCGCCGACGGCTCAAAAATTGCCGGCCATATTGTAAAGGATTCGCTTCCCGGCATTGAAGTGTCAACGGGGTCGTTGGGACACGGCTTTCCTATGGCTAACGGCATGGCGCTGGCCGCCAAAAAAGACGGTAAAGAACATAAAGTTATTGTAATGATTTCAGATGGAGAATGCGATGAAGGTTCTACTTGGGAATCGGCTTTGTTTGCCAGCCATTGGCAACTTGATAATTTAACTGTGATTCTTGATTATAATAAAATCCAATCATTTGGAACGGTGGACGAGGTAATGAAATTAGAACCGTTGGCCAAAAAATGGGAGTCTTTTGGCTTTGAGGCGCAAGAAATTGATGGCCATAATTTTGACCAAATAGAGAAAGCATTTTCTAATATTAATAACCGCAATAAAAAACCAAAAATTATTATTTGCCATACAGTAAAAGGCAAGGGAATAAAAGCCGTGGAAGCTACTGTTGAGTCGCATTATCACAAAGTTACCGAACAAGAATATAAGCAATTTATAGAAGAATTATCATGAGAAGAGGTTTTGTAAAAGCGCTAATTGAATTGGCCCAAAAAGATAAAGACGTCTATTTATTGACGGGGGATTTGGGTTTTAACGCTTTTGAGCCGTTCATTCAAAAGTTTCCTGACCAGTATATAAATTGCGGAGTGGCAGAACAACATATGGTAGGCATGGCGGCCGGCATGGCTTTATCCGGAAAAAAGCCTTATGTATATTCCATTGTGCCATTTCTTGCATTCCGAGCATTAGAACAAGTGCGAGCCGATATTTGCTATCAAAATGTCAATGTAAAACTAATTGGAGTCGGCGGAGGATTTTCTTATGGCTCTTTGGGCTGTACCCATGTGGTTATGGAAGATTTGGCCGTCATGCGCGCCTTGCCCAATATGACAGTGCTTAGTCCAGCCGATATTTTAGAAACCGAGGCAATGGTTTATGCAATTTATGCAATCTACGGGCCAGCCTATCTGCGTCTTTCCAATGCTGGCGATTATAAGGTTTATCAAACTCGGCCTGATTTTAAATTGGGCCAATCTGTTATTTTTCAACGCGGCAGTGATTTGGCAGTGGTGGTTACCGGCATTCAAACGAGTTTCTGCGTCCAAATTGCCAAAGAACTTAAGGAAGAAGGCATAAATATCGCTCTTATTAGCATGCCGGCGCTAAAGCCAATCAATGAAAAAGTATTGATGGAAGAATTAAAAGACCATAAAAAAATTCTTACGGTTGAGGAGCATAGCGTTATTGGAGGATTGGGTTCGGCGGTTTCTGAAATTCTCACCAAGTACGGCTGGCATGGCAAGTTAGAGCGCATGGGCATTTACGATAGCTTTCCAACAAAAGTAGGCGCTCCAGATTTTCTGCGCGCGACATACGGGCTTGATAAAAAAAGCATCAAAGAAGCAATTATGGCGCTTTTAGCCGAAAAGATTTAAAAATAAAAACCCAAATCCATTCACGGCTTAAAAATTGGTCGATTTTTTGTTGCATAAAATGAATTTTTAGGTAATATGTGATAAGGTAAATGAATTTAAAGTTAAAAGTTTGAAGTTGTTATGGATTACAAAATAAACTTTATTCGAAACTCATATATCCGTTTTGCCAAAAAACATAAAAAGGAATTAACCGACGCTTTTTGGAATTGCGTTAAAAAAGGGGATTTGATTTTACGAAAAGAAGTTTCAATTTTTGAAGATAAGCTGGCCAAATATACGGGAACCAAATACGGCATTGGTACAAATTCCGGAAGTGACGCTTTGCTTTTAAGCTGTATTGCCTTAGGAATAAAAGGAAACTGGGACTATTTGCTCAAGCAAGTGCAAGAAGGAAAAATCACCCTAAAACAAGCCAATAAGAAATTTGAAGGAGACGAAGTTATTACCGTTTCCCATACTTTTATTGCCTCTATTCAGTGCATTGTCCACGCGGGCGCCCGTCCAATTTTGGTTGATGTCGGCCCAAATGAGTTGATGAATGCCGATTTAATTGAAAAAGCCATCACTCGCCGCACCAAAGCGATTCTGCCAGTGCATTTTCACGGCAAAGTGTGCGATATGGATAAAATAATGGCTATCGCCAAAAAGTATAAACTTTATGTCGTTGAAGATGCCGCTCAAGCTTTGGGCTCAAGTTATAAAGGCAAGATGGCGGGTTCATTTAGCAATGCGGGATGTTTTAGTTTTAACACTCCAAAAATGTTGGGAGCCTTTGGGGATGCGGGCGGTATTGTCACTAGCGACAGAAAATTGGCCGAAAAATTATATTTATTAAGAAACCATTGGAACATGGCCCAAACATCCGTTAGAATTGCCGATTTTCCAACTCCTCCCGTTGTCCATTGGGCATGGAAATCAAGGTTAGATAACATTCAAGCCGCGCTATTAAATGTAAAACTTAAATATTATAACCAGTTTTTGGCGCGCAGGAAACAAATTGCCAATATGTATATAAAAGGAATGCGGGACTTGCCAATCAAACTGCCAACTTACGGCAAGGAGGATGTTATCCAAGAATTTATCGTCCGCATTGGTAGCGACTTAGAGCGTAAAAAGTTTAAAAATTTTATGGATAAAAAGGGAGTGGAGTTGCTTATTCGCGAAACAACGCCAAATCACAAGCTGAAAAATTTATATTTGGACCATTTTAATTTGCCGGTTACAGAAAGCATATCTAAGGATGCGTGCAGAATTCCTTGTTATCCCGAGTTGGAAAACAAGGAAGTGCAATACATTATCTCTTGCGTAAAGGATTTTTATGGAAAACAAATTCTTTAATCTTAATTACTATAGGACAAAAACAAACCGGCTATTATTTTTTGTGGCGGCCGATGTTGTTTTTATTCTTCTGGCCGTTTGGCTCTCCTTTTTTTTAAGGTTTGACTATAACGTTCCCAGTCAATACTTTGCTTCAATTTGGCGTCTTTTCGCATTGTCCGTTTTTTTTATTGTGCCGATTTTTTATTTGCAAGGGCTTTACACTTTTTCATGGTCTTTTGTCAGCACCAAAGAGCTTTTATCTCTTTTTAAGGCGCTGACTTTAAGTTTTGCCGCAATGGGCGTTGTCATCTTCTTGGCCGGTGATTTTAAAATATTCATGGGCTTTCCCAGGTCTGTTTTATTAATCAGTTACTTTTTGATTTTTTTGTTTGCGGGAGGCATTCGTCTTTCCAAAAAGATATCTTTTTCCGTTTTTGACGGTAGTAAAGTCGGCCGGGAAAGAACGCTTATTGTGGGAGCCGGCGACACGGGAGAGCAAATTTTAAGAAACATTTTATCTTCTGCCGGGCACCCCTATTTTCCAGTTGGTTTTGTGGACGATAGTAAAATCAAGCAAAATGTGACTATTCACGGCGTTAAAGTTTTAGGAAAAATTTCGCAGATTCCCCAAATTGTCAAAGATAACCAGATAAGCCAGTTAATTATTGCCCTTCCGCAGATTGCGTCAAAAGCAGTCAAAGAATCGGTTGAATTGGCCAGAAAAGCCGGCGTCCAAAAAATTAAAATTTTTCCGGCTTTTTTAGAAATAATAAAAGAAAATATTTCTTTAAAAAATTTGAGAAACGTTGAAATAGGAGAATTGCTTGGCAGGGATTCAATCAGTTTAAACACCAACGAAATATCCAAATTAATAAACGGTAAAGTTATAATGGTTACGGGAGCAGCCGGGTCAATAGGATCGGAATTATCGCGCCAAATTGCCAGATTTCTGCCGTCAAAGCTGATTTTACTTGACCAAGATGAAACCGGAATTTTTAACATTTGCCAGGAGTTGCAGCACGAGTTTTCCAATCTGAATTTAAATTATTTGATAGCCAGCATAAGGGACAAAGGAAAAATTAACAGCATTTTTAAAGAATTTGGTCCGCAAATAGTTTTTCATGCCGCCGCTTATAAGCATGTTTCCCTAATGGAAGAAAATCCCGATGAAGCTGTTAAAAATAATATTTTTGGAACAAAGGTGCTGGTAAAGGAGAGTTTGAATTATGGGGTTGAAAAGTTTATTTTTATTTCATGCTTAGATGAGAAGACTAGGATTTTAACAAAAAATGGCTTAAAGTATTTTAATGAGGTAAAAAGGGGGGATAAAATTTTATCTTTAAATAAAAGTAGTCAAATAGAGGAAGATGAAATAGAAGAAGTTGTTTGGCAAAATTTTGACGGTGAAATGTTGCAAATTAAAAATAGGAGCATAGATATGTTGGTAACAAATAATCATAAAATGCTTTTGCAATTACCAAATAATCGAAAACTGTTGGTTGAAGAAAGCGCAAAAGATGCCGCAGAAAGAAGTGTTGCATTTCTTCCAAAAGGAGTTTGGCAGGGGAAAAATGATGAATGGTTTAGGTTGCCTAAAATCAAAACGGATATTCGCCATCCATTAAACAATTCTCCTTCAAAAGTGAAAACCAAAGATATGTTGTATTTACTCGGTATTTTTATAGGAGATGGGTTCCTAAATAATAACTATAAACGGGAAGATGGAAGAAAAACAAATAATTTTGGGTCGATTTTTTTAGATATTCCAGAAAAAGATAAAGCTAGAAAGAGGACAATAAAAACTCTTGAAAACATGGGAATAGAATATAAATGCTATAAAGGTAAAGCTGGAGAGCATATCTATTTTAGTTCAAGGAATTTATCTGAAATTTTATCTACTTGTGGAAGATATGCTAAAAATAAAACAATTCCTAATTGGGCGTTAGAATATTCCACCAACCTTTTACAAAATTTACTTGATGGTTTAATAGATAGCGATGGACATAGAAACAAACTTACCAGCATATCCAATAATTTAATGGCCAAATGCGGAGAATTGGCTGCAAAATTAGAATTATATTTTACTGTTTCCATACAAAAAAATAAAGAAAGTTTTATTGGGAAACGGAGAATAAAAAGTTCAATTGCCTATATCGGCATTTTTTCTAGAAATAAAAATAGAAGAATTCTTAAAAAAAATTATAAAAAAGTTCAGTACAAGGGAATTGTTTGGTGTGTGAGAGTTAAAAGAAATCGTAATTTTCTTGCTGAGAGAAATGGAAAATGGTGGTTCACTGGTAATACCGACAAGGCAGTCAACCCAACTTCTGTAATGGGCGCCACCAAAAGGGCATGCGAAATGATTTGCCAGGCTTATAACCAAAAAAATCAGACAAAATTTATTTCGGTGAGGTTTGGCAATGTTTTAGACAGCCGCGGCAGTGTTATACCTATTTTCAGGGAACAAATAAGAAGAGGTGGTCCGGTTGAAGTTACAGATCCCGCCATGCAGAGGTATTTTATGCTTAATTCCGAAGCTTGTCTTTTGGTATTGCAGGCGGGGGCCATGGGCCAAGGCGGAGAGGTGTTTGTGTTGGATATGGGCAAACCCATAAAAATTTTGGATTTAGCAAGGGAAATGATAAAACTGTCCGGCCTGGAGCCGGACAAGGATATTGCCATTATTTTTAAAGGCATAAGGCCCGGCGAAAAAATGTTTGAAGAAATTTTAACGGCCGAAGAGGGAACCTTAGCGACAAAAAACCAAAAAATTTTTACGGCCAAAATTATTATTCCCGATGCCAATCAATTCATAGAAAAAATAGAAAAACTGGAAAATATTTTGATAATTAAAAATAAATATGATTTAATAAAAGAATTAAAAGAAATCGTGCCCCCATATAGGGGTTGAGGCTTTAAATAACTAAAATTATTGCTTAAATTCTTATTAGGCAACAGGCTCATAAATTAAATTTTTAACATGTCCCCAGAATTTCAAAGCAACAACAAAGAAATAAATGTGATAGAATATATAAATACCGCATTAAGTGGCGGGAAAATAATTTCCCGGCGCCTTTTTTCGGGTTCGGCAATTTTTTGCTTAATATATCTTTACAAAACAGAGTTTGACAATCTTCTGCAAAACGCCCATCGGGCATCTTCAATAATTGAAGTGGGGATAATTTTGGGGCAATCCGTGGAAAAAATTGATAATTTTGCCCTAAAAATAAATTTGGGGCTTTTAAAGGCGATCTTCCCGTTAAAGCCACAATTATTAAAAAATCTAATTTTAACACCGATGCCAGTTTTATAGAATTAATTGTAGAATTTCCCGATAAAAATTTGGCAAAAAATTCGCTTTCTTGTTCCGTTAAATAAATTCTTGGGCGCCATCTGCTGATTGCCTTTGGAAATGTTGATTGTATTTTCCAAAGAACGATGGAGTCAAAACAAGGCTTGTATTAAATGACCAAGCTAAAAACAAAAAATATAACTCTTTTAATCGTCGTCATTTTTCTGTTTTATTCTGCCAACGCCCTTGCTGCCGACTTGGAGGCGGGAGATTTTTATGTAGACGGTGATTACGACGCAGATTTAAGGGAAAAAGTAGGAGCGGTTTTGATTAAAAAAACCCCGTCTGTTTATTTTTACGTGGAAAAATCGTGGTGGAACGGACATGGACAGGCATTTCAAGAAGAAACCTTGAGCAATTTAGACAAATTGTCCATTGAATTTGAAAACAGGATATATCCGACTTTAACCGCCACCTTTGGCAGCGAAGGAAAATCGACAAACGGCGCAGACAACAAGATTTCAATTTTGTTCCATTCAATGAAAAGTGGCGTAAAAGGATACTTTAGAACAACTGACGAATACCAGAAAATTCAGGCTCCCACTTCAAACGAAAAGAAAATGCTGTATATCAGTCTTTCTCAAATAAATAATCCGCAATTAAAATCTTATGTTGCCCATGAATTCTTGCACCTTATTACTTTTAACCAAAAGGAAAAAATACGAGGAGTTCAAGAGGAAGTTTGGCTTAACGAAGCAAGGGCTGAATACGCCATCACTCTTTTGGGGTACAATAGTCCTTATTCTGCCAGCAACTTGCAGGTAAGACTAGCCGATTTTTTGCAAGACCCCACGGATTCCCTGACAGAATGGCAGAACAAAATATACGACTACGGCTCGGCAAACGCGTTTGCCCACTATTTGGTTGACCACTACGGCTTGAACATTTTGGTTGACTCAATGAAGTCTAATCTAACAGGTATTTTAAGCATAAACGAAGCCCTGAAAAGAAACGGGTTTAAAGAAGATTTTGCCCAAATTTTTACCGATTGGACGATTGCCAGCTTGATTAACGATTGCTCTAAGGGCTTAAAGTATTGCTACTTGAGTCCCAATTTTAGCAGTTTTTCAATAAATCCGATGCTTAATTTTTTGCCCACGAGCGGCAGTAGTTCTTTGTCCGTCACCAATACCACTAAAAATTGGTCGGGCAACTGGCAAAAAATAATCGGAGGAAAGGGAGATTTAAATCTGGAATTTTCCAACCCCAAAGGACTTTTATTTAAAGTGCCCTATTTAGTTTACGACAAAAACGGAAATTATTCCTTAAAGTTTATTGATTTTAGCGAAGAGCAATACGGAAAAGTAGAAATTAAAAACTTCGGGCACACATACGCTTCTTTAATTATCATTCCGTCTCTTCAGGCAAAGTTTGAAGACTTTGGAGGTTTTGAACTAAGCTATATTTACAGCTTCACTGCCACAATTACAGAACAGCCGGATATTCAAAGCAACAAAGAGCTTCAGCAAAGCCTTTTGGCGAAAATCGCAGATTTAAAAAAGCAGATTGCCGAACTTATTGCAAGGGGAGCGGTGGCAGGCCAAAGCACCCAATTGTGTTATCAATTAACACAAGACCTTTATTTGGGAATTGAAAATTTTGAACAGGTAAAATGTCTGCAGGAATTTTTGAAAAAACAGGGCCCCGAAATTTATCTGGAAGGCTTAGTTACTGGTTATTTCGGAAACCTTACGAAGTCGGCTGTTATAAGATTTCAGGAAAAGTACGCCAGTGAAATTTTGGCGCCCATCAAGCTTTACGCGGGCACCGGTTTTGTGGGCCCCGCAACCAGAATTAAAATAAACCAGCTGGTCAACAATGACTGACAAGATTTCCGAAATTTTAAAAAAAGATTTTCCAAAAATCAGGAGGAATGAATTAATGAAAAATCACACAACTTTTAAAATCGGCGGACCGGCCGAATATTTTTTAATTGCAAATAAAAAAGAAGAAGTTTTAAAAGCCGTAAAGACGGCTGCAAAATTAAAAATTAATGTTTTTATTGTCGGGGGAGGAAGTAATCTTTTGGTTTCCGACAAGGGAATTGGGGGGTTGGTTGTTAAAATAAAAAGCGCGGAGCCGATAGTTTTAAAAAATAAAAATATTGTTGAGGCTTCTTCGGGTATTGAATTTGGCAAAGTGGTTGATTTTTCTGTCAAAAAATCCTTGAAGGGGTTGGAATGGGCGGGAGGATTGCCGGGCACTTTTGGGGGAGCCGTCAGGGGAAATGCCGGAGCTTTTGGCGGAGAAATTAAGGACTCTATTTTTCAGGTAGAGGCGCTAGATAATGATTTTAAGTTAAGGAAATTATCAAATAAGCAGTGTCGTTTTTCTTACCGCTCCTCGGTTTTTAAAGAAGAAGGTTGGACGGTGCTTTCTGCCCAAGTAAAATTGCAAAAAGGCAAAGGCAAAGAGTTAAGGCAAATTGCAAATTCTAAAATTAGTTACAGAAAAGAAAAACATCCCTTGGAGTATCCCAATGCCGGTTCAATTTTTAAGAATGTTGATTACAAAAAGTTGTCTCCGAAATTCCACCGAATTTTTGCCGACAAAGTAAAAAAAGACCCATTTGAAATTGTGCCCTCGGCTTGGTTTATAATTGGGGCGGGTTTAGCCGGAAAAAAAATTGGGCAAGCGCAAGTTTCTAAAAAACATTCAAATTATATTGTTAATTTAGGGGGAGCCAAAGCGGCGGACGTTATAAAGTTAATTGAATTAATAAAGAAAAAAGTTAAGAATAAATATAATATAGCATTGGAGGCGGAGGTGCAAATGGTTGGGTTCAAATAATAGACCTACTGATTAAAGATTTTCCTACCGAAATGCTAAAATTTCAACTGCAAATTTGCAATAATTTTTCTGCTTACCCACAGGGTAAACAGAAAAATTCTATCAAATTTTCGTTCTGAAATTTTACCATTTCGCTCACGGAAACCTTCAATCAGTAGGTCTAATATCAAAAATCAAATATCAAAAATCAAAATTACAAATAAAAGTTTAAACATTATAATTTATGAACATAATAATTAAAACGAAAAATATAGAACTTACTCCATCCATAGAATCTTTCATCAACAAAAAAATCGGCGGGTTGAAAAAGTTTTTAAAATCTTTTGAGGGAAATGGTCAGCTTATACCCGGGGGCAGGGATTTATTTGAAACATTTGTTGATGTTCAAAAAGAAAGTTTGCATCACAGAAAGGGACGAATATTTAGGGCAGAAGTAAAAATTTATATTCCGGGCAGAAGTCTTTTTGCCAAAAGCAGTTCAGACGACTTAATTAAAGCAATTACTGAAGCGCGCGATGAGATAGAAAGGGAAATTAGGAAACATAAAACCAAAGCGATTGATTTGCCCAGGAGAAAGGCAATGCAAAAATCAAGAAGCTAATTATGGCAAGCGGCTAATGCAATTTTTCTTAGCCGTTTTTTTATGCAAAGATTTGTTGCTAAAATTACTATTTTTAGATAAAGTTACAATATGTCCATTCTAACAAAAGTTTTTGGGGACTCAAACCAAAAATATATAAAAAAACTCCAGCCCATTATTGATAATATAAATTCTTTTGAGCCGGATTTTAAAAACTTTTCCGCAGACCAACTCAAAGAAAAAACAAAAGAATTTAAAGAAAGATTGGCTAACGGAGAATCTTTAGAAGACATTCTACCAGAGGCCTTTGCTCTCACAAGAGAAGCGGCCAGACGCACTTTAAACCAGCGTCATTTTGATGTCCAACTAATGGGCGGCATCATATTGCATCGCGGAAAAATTGGCCAAATGAGGACGGGCGAAGGAAAAACTTTAACAGCCACCCTGCCAGTTTATTTGAATGCTCTAGAGGGCAAGGGAGTCCACATTGTAACCGTCAACGATTATTTGGCAAAAAGAGACGCAGTATGGATGGGACAAATTTATGATGTTCTGGGGCTTTCTGTTGCTTGCATTACTCATGAAGGCGGTTTTATATATGAAAATCAAAAATCAAATATCAAAAATCAAAATGAAAATTTAGAAAAAGATGATTTAGATAAGGAAAGAGATATTTTGGGAGGATTTAAAGTAGTGGAAGATTTTTTAAGGCCCGTTTCAAAAAGTCAAGCTTATGGCGCGGACATTACTTATGGCACAAACCATGAATTCGGTTTTGACTATTTAAGAGACAATATGGTTTTTGAACTTAGCCTCAAAACGCAAAGGGGGCATAATTTTGCCATTATTGACGAAGTTGATTCAATTTTAATTGATGAAGCTCGCGTTCCCTTAATAATTTCAGGCCAAGCTGAAGATGCCACCCAAAAATACTACAGGTTTGCCGATATTGTTGCTAATTTAGAGAAAGAAGAAGATTTCACGGTTGATGAAAAAATGAAAGCGGTAAATTTTACAGAAGAGGGACAAGAGAAAGTGGTGAAAAAAATGGGCAAGGATCCGTGGCTTAATAACGATATTTCAATAACTCATCAATTAGAATCAGCTTTGAAAGCCAAAGCTTTGTTTTCTAAGGACAAAGATTATGTGGTTAAAAGCGGCGAGGTTGTTATTATTGACGAATTTACGGGTAGAATGCTTCCTGGACGCAGGTGGTCTAATGGTCTGCATCAGGCAATAGAAGCCAAGGAAAAGGTAAAAATACAGCCCGAGTCTTTAACGCTGGCAACAATCACTTTCCAGAATTATTTCAGGCTTTATAAGAAGTTATCGGGCATGACTGGCACAGCCTTAACTTCAGCTGAAGAATTTGACAAAGTGTATAATCTTGAAGTTGTGTCGGTGCCCACTCATAAACTTCTAATAAGAAAAGACTTTGCTGATAAAGTTTTTAAGACAGAGCAAGGTAAATTTAACGCTATAGTTAAAGAAATTGAAGAACTCCACAAAAGAGGCCAGCCTGTTTTGGTTGGCACTAGGTCGGTTGAAAGAAATGAATATTTGGCTAAATTACTTGGAATAAGAGGCATACCCCACAATCTTTTGAATGCCAAAAATCACGAGAAAGAGGGAGAAATTATTGCGCAGGCAGGCAGATTGGGGGCGGTTACTATTGCCACAAATATGGCCGGCCGAGGCGTTGACATAATTCTCGGCGGGAATCCGCCCAAAACCGATGAGGCTCAAAAAGTGCGTCAATTAGGAGGACTTTTTGTTTTAGGGTCGGAAAGGCACGAAGCCCGCAGAATTGACGACCAATTACGAGGCAGAGCCGGCAGGCAGGGAGACCCGGGAGCTTCCCAATTTTTTGTTTCCTTGGAAGATGATTTAATGCGTATTTTTGGCGGAGACAAAATAAAGGGAATGATGAATACTCTCAATATGCCAGAAGATGAACCAATACAAGCGGGAATTATTTCCGGAGCCCTAGAATCTGCCCAAGCAAAAATTGAAGGATTCAACTTTGACGCCAGAAAACATTTACTTGAATACGATGATGTGATGAACAAGCACAGAGAAATAATATACAAGAAACGCTCGGCGTTTCTTGAAATTTCTAATTTTCAATTTCTAATTTCTAATCAAATTCTAAATTCCAATGAAGTTGAAAACAAAATAAAAGAATTGGGAGAAGAAAACTTTTTGAAAGCGGCTAAATTTGTTGGCTTAAAAGTTATAGACACTTTTTGGCAAGAACATTTAACCAATATGGAGCATTTGCGCGACTCCGTAAGATTGCGGGCTTACGGCGGGCACGACCCTTTAGTAGAGTATAAAAATGAAGGCAGGATAGTTTTTCAAAGAATGCTGGAAGAAATAGATTTGGTAATTGCAGAAAATGTTTTGCGTGCGCAATTAAGCGCGCAAAATCCAAAATCCCAAGTACCAAACTATCAAATTCAAAATTCAAATAGTAAAATACCAAAAACTATCGGACGGAATGATTTATGCCCCTGTGGTTCAAATAAAAAATGGAAAAAATGCGGCATGTTAAACACGCCAGAGCATCAGCAAAATATGGCCCGCTAAGCGGGCCTACCCCGCCCAGCGGGGTGGCAAAGAAATAATCTTATGAACGCCAAGCTATCAAAAGTAAAAAAGTTATACAGATTTTTGAGTTTGAGTTAGGCTTAGCCTTACGCAATTAGAACACGATTTATGAGAAAAGTTACATTTGCTCCGTATAATATTTATCATCTCTACAATCGAGGCGTTGAAAAACGAGATATTTTTATGGACGACAATGATCGGTGGAGGTTTTTGCAGGGCCTGTTTTTATTTAACGATGTTAATACTTCGGCAAACTTACTTTGGGAGCTTGAAAGGCTACATGGCGGGGCGAACTTTAAAACTATAAAAGAGCATTTTTTTGGAGCAGATAAAAAGCCCCGAGAACCCATTGTAAGAATCATGGCTGATTGCCTGATGCCAAACCACTATCATTTGCTCATAGAAGAACTGCAAGAAAATGGAATTTCAAAGTTTATGCATAAGTTGGGCACAGGATATACGATGTTCTTCAACAAAAAGTACGGCCGGGTAGGGTCGCTGTTTCAGGGGACATTCAAGGCAGTTCTGGTTGATAAAGAATCTCAATTGGATTATCTCCTTGCATATATTAATGTGTTAAATCCCGGCCAACTCGTGGAGCCGAATTTAAAAGAAGACGGCGTGAAAAATAAAGAAGCGATAATAGATTTTGCAAAAGCATACCTTTGGAGTACCAATAAAGAATACCTTCATACAAGAGAATCCATTATTATTGATAAGGGGTTGCTTGGACAAGTTTTTCCGGACGGCCAAACATACGAAGCATTTATTAATGCGATTTTACTAGATAAGTCTAAATTCGACAGCATATCCGACCTTTTCCTAGAGTAATTCTTGTAGTAAGGCTAAGCCTCACTACAAAGCCTCACTACTTAGTTGTAGTAAGGCTTAGCCTCACTAAGTGAGGCTAAGCCTTACTACAAAGACTTACTACAGAGAAGACTTGCTATACTGGAATAAATTATTATTTTTTTCCTAATTTAAAACCAGCGAAAGCCAAATACCCGGCCATAATCAAGGCAACCCAGCTTAACCACATTGGTACAACCCATCCTCCTATTTCAGCATGCCACCCTAAGATTATCCTTAGCAAATGCAAAACAGCGATAATTGAAAAAATAATTGAAACTAAGTTAAAATAAGTTTTTTGTTGAATTATCATATTTTTTAAATGAATTATTATTAAACGACCTTTTATTTACGCAACGTCTTTATTATACCAGTTTTTATAATTACTTTGAATTACGAAATGCTTTCGAGGTATTTTCTCTAAATTTTG